>JALAGK010000515.1 GCA_022712475.1 Enterobacteriaceae bacterium | reverse complement strand
GGGTGTCATACGCCACAGCCCAGAGAATATTCGCGAGGAACATCAGCCAGCAGGACAGCGGCAGCGACTCACTCACGGCAGCAAAGGCCATTGGGATAGCCCAGCCAAACGCCGCGCCCAACACTACCTGCGGCAGGTGGGTATAGCGCTTCATAAACGGATACACCCACGCCAGCGCCAGCCCCGCCACCGACAGCAGGATGGTCATGGTGTTGAGCGTTAACACCAGCAGGAAGGAGGTCACCACCAGCAGGGCGAACAGCGTGAGCGCCTCGCGTTCGGTCACCGCGCCGCCGGGCAGTGGACGGTTAGCAGTACGCTTAACGTGGCCGTCAAACTTGCGGTCGGCGTAGTCGTTAATCACGCAGCCCGCAGCACGCATCAGCCAGACGCCCGCCACAAACACTATCAGAATAGGTAACGGCGGCGTACCCGGCGTTGCCAGCCACAGCGCCCACAGCGTCGGCCACAGCAGCAACAGCGCACCAATGGGCTTATCGGTACGCATCAGGCGATGATAGGCGAGCAGCTTATCCTGGTTAAGGCTCCACTCCATTATTCTTCCTCTTGATACAGCGGCGATTGCGGCAAAAAAAGTTCCGTCAACAGCAGCGGCTTATCTGCAAGTCGCAGGCGCGAGCGTCGCCCCCACAACTCGCCGCTGCGTCCGGTTTCAATGAAATCACGCGTCAGGGTCGATGATGTAAAAAGATAGCGTCCAAGCGGCGTCGTTCCAAGCTTTTGTAAAGCCAGCTCCGGGCCATTTAGCGTAGATTGCGGTACGACCGTGCGCCCGGCAAGCCAGGGCTCACCGTCACCGCACAAGAGAATTTCCCGTAACCAGTAGCGCTCATCTGCGGGCAGTAGCGCAGTTTCCTGTGCCAGTAGGGCATCCGGTGCGACAAAATCTTCAAACAGCAGCGTCACGCTGACGCAGGAGCAGTGCGCTTCAAACCGTTTTGTCATTGAGTCTTCCAGCAACAGCCACTCGCGTAACGTCTGGCTCATAGCAGGAAGCGCCTGGTGGTAGTCAATATCGCGCAGTTGCGTGAGCGCGGGATGGGACATGCGGCCTTCTCCGGGTCAAAATCTGCGGGCATTGTAGCGCAGAACAGTCGGAGGATGCGCGAGAAAGCGCCGAATGGCGATCAAAACAGCAACAACGGTGCAACACCAACAGCCTGAAAAAAAGGTGCGCCACGGCGCACCAGTTACTTCAAACATCAGCACTGCGGGGAACGTTACCCCTTGCCTTTTACACTGCTGATAAAGGTGGTGCGGGCGGAGGTGGATCCCAGCCGCTCGGCTTCATCCAGCAGTTTCAGCGCTTTATCAATATCGCCTTTTGCCACAGCCTGTTTAATAGCCTGGTTGAAATAGATTTCGGTATCAGACAGGACCGGCTCACTTTTTGCCGCCTGCGCAGGTGCGGGGGCAACCGCCGCCGGGGCAGTAGCTGGCACACTGCTCGCCACCGGTGCGCTGTACGCTGGCGCGGCCGTATTACCCACGGTGACAGGGCCTGGACCGGATGACCCAAACAGCGGTCCAACCAGCACGCTGGATGCGGTGTTGGTGCGCACTTTAAGTTTCAGCGTACCGTCGGTCACATGGCGGGCCACCGGGTCCGGAATATCCGGTACGGCATTACCCACGCCTTTAGCGTAGGCTTTAGCCGGGTCAAGCAGTTGGGTGGTTTGCTGCAAATCTTTATTGGTGGTGAACACCAGCACATAAATCTTCTGCTGGCCCAGCGCTGGCGTCAGCTTCATTACGCCTTCCAGGCGGTCAGCGGACATCACGCCCGGCGCCTGGTAGGTAAAGTAGCTGCTCGGGAAAAACGCAGCCGGAGACATGTTCTGATCAAGAATCAACACGTTCGGCGAAAATACCTGCGTTTTGTTGACTTCACTGGTCAGCGTAATAGTCAGCTCGCCAATGTTGGCAGGCACACTGTAAGCGGCAACCGGCCCGCTGATATCGCCCGCGTTCAGCGTCTGACCGGCGCTCGCCAGTGTCGTGGTATTGGTTTTTGACTGATCGACCGGTGTCCAGGTCAGGCGCGCGAGCGCATCAGCCGGGATAGACGGCGCCGCGGAGGTGTTCTGCGGCACAACGTTAACCTCTGCCAGGCTTACTGCTGGCAGGCAGGCGAACAGGCCTGCGCTCAGGCACAGGGCAACGAGACTTTTTTTCATTTTCATTGTTGTCACCTTAAAGGAAGCGGCGCAAAGGTAGCCAGGCAAAGGCGCTTTACGCCAGCAGGGAAAACTCCGGATTTAAAAAGGGGGCTATGCCCCCTTTCGTTGGTGTGTTACCACCAGATTTCCATCTGGGCACCGAAGGTGACTTCGTCGTCTTTACCGCGGCTGAAGGTGTTAAACGCGGTGTCTTTGTACGCGACACCTGGTGCATAGCCTGCGACGCTGCTGCTGCCAGACGGCGCATAGCCCCACTTCTCATCCCACTTGGCGTAGGTGGCAAACACGCGGATTGCCGGACGGGACCAGATGCTGTCGCCTGCCTGCCACTGCTGGGCAAGGGTGATTTTGTACTGGCTGTTGCGATCGCCGGTCTGCTGAGACTTAACGTTGTCGTAGCCCACTTCCAGCAGAGTGCTCATGATTGGCGTCCACTTGTACATCGGGCGCACGCCCACGGTCCACCACTTGGTGCCGTTGTTGTTGTCCCAGTTGATGTCCTGGTACATCGCCACGTACATCATGTCCCAGTCATCAGACAGGGAAACCGCGCCGTGATCCAGCACGCGCCACATGCGGCCGTTGTTGTTGAACTCGTACGGATCCGTATCGCTGTTGCCAATACTTGTTCCCTGAGACAGGCCTTTACCTTGAGATGACATGGCGTCAGAGGCGTACTGCACCACAACCTTGTTATAGCCTTTCAGCATGCTCTGGGTATGCTCAGCGGTGAACATCCAGCCATCTTTAGACGCACCGTCAGCCAGGCGATAGTCATCACGTGGGTTAGCACGACCGTATGCTACGCCTAATTCCAGCATACCATCCGGGTTAGTTTGCAAATTGGCTAAACGAACATCGAAGACATCGTTAGCCGTTTTGGACGTGTAATCACGTACATCATCGCTGCTGAATGTTGAAGAACCGCCCGCTTCAGTAGAACGCGCAGCTGCCAGAGACAGCTTACCAAAGCCCAGATCGATGTTTTCGATACCTGCACCCGGGCCAGAAATATCCCAGTAGTAGAAGTCAATCATGTGAACGTCATGACGCTGATAGAAACGCTTACCGGCCCAAATGGTGGAACCCGGCAGCCATTCAATCAGATTTTTACCCTGCACGTTAGCTTCGCGGAACGCCGGGCTGGTCGCTTCCCAGTCGTTCTCCTGGTTAACGCTATACGCGACGTTAGTGTCAAAGTAGAAGCTCTTATCGCCTTCTTTCCACACTTCCTGACCCAGCTTGATTTCCGCGTAGGTTTCACACTCATTACCGAGACGATATTTGGTATTGCCGGTACCAGTGGTCGCAAAACACT
This sequence comes from Enterobacteriaceae bacterium, assembly GCA_022712475.1. Lineage (GTDB taxonomy): Bacteria > Pseudomonadota > Gammaproteobacteria > Enterobacterales > Enterobacteriaceae > Tenebrionibacter. The sequence goes on along the minus strand of JALAGK010000515.1, from coordinate 5,632 downwards.
GCTGTTCACCGCCGCTGCCGGTCCAGCCAATGCCGGAACGGGCGTAACCGTGGAAATCAACCGCCAGCGCCTGAGCTGACATCACGCCTGCCGCGACAGCCACTGCCAGCGGAAGTTTGCGCAGAGTAATCATCATTTTTCTCCTGAGATGGATATTATTATGGGGTGCTTAAACGCCCGGCTCTTTGTGCAGCCGACGACAGGCGGTGCCGTCCTCCCGGAACAGATGGCAACGCTCCGGCGGCAAGCCAATGGCGAATACAGCGCCCTCTTCTACCAGCACCACGTCATTCTGGCGGTACACCAGGTTCTGACGTATTGCGGGGATTTGGATATGAATTTGTGTTTCGTGACCGAGTTGCTCAACGACCTGCACCACGCCTTCCAGCGTGACATCAGCGATATCACTGGGCAGCAGGTGCTCTGGGCGAATACCTAAAGACATGTTCGCGCCCGCCTGAACGCCCGCGCTGTCTACCGGCAGCCAGACCTGCTGGCGGTTGGGCAACTCAACCTGCACCTGGTCAATGGCGGTAGCCGTGACCTTCACCGGCAGGAAGTTCATCTTCGGTGAGCCGATAAAGCCCGCAACAAAGCGGTCTGCTGGGTAGTGATACAGCTCCAGCGGTTTACCCACCTGCGCCACGCGCCCGGCGTCAAGCACCACGATTTTGTCGGCAAGCGTCATGGCTTCAACCTGGTCGTGGGTGACGTAAATCATGGTGCGCTTAAGGCGCTTGTGCAGGCGGGAGATTTCGATACGCATCTGCACACGCAGCGCCGCGTCGAGGTTAGAAAGCGGTTCATCAAGCAAGAAGACATTTGGCTCGGCAACCAGCGTGCGGCCAATGGCGACGCGCTGGCGCTGCCCGCCGGAAAGTGCTTTCGGGCGGCGGTCCAGCAGATGTGCCAGTTGCAGCACTTCGGCCACCTGGGTCACACGCTGGTTAATCAGTTCTTTTTTGGCCCCTGCCAGCTTCAGGCCAAAGGACATATTTTCGGCCACACTCAGGTGCGGATAGAGCGCGTAGGACTGAAACACCATCCCGACACCGCGCTCGGCGGGCGGAATATCGTTCATGCGGGTCTCGCCGATAAACAAATCGCCGCTGGTAATGGTCTCCAGCCCGGCAATCATGCGCAGCAGCGTTGATTTGCCACAGCCCGACGGCCCGACAAAAACCACGAACTCGCCTTCGGTGATATCCAGATTGATGTCTTTAGACACCACCACGTCACCCCAGGCTTTGGTGACATTACGCAGCTGTACACTCGACATCTACATCTCCCTTCATTACGACATTGTGTCCAAAGACAGGTGAAACACACTGGGGCCGACTATGACCCATTGCCTCAGGTGCGCAATCCTCCACCCTGAGGCTATTTTAAGGGGGAGGAGACGGGAGGATGAGGAGGTAGACGTCACGATAAGCCAGTGGCTCAAAAGGGCATTTTCGTGATCCTGGCGCCAAAACCGGGGGCTTTTTTATGTGCGCCAGCACACATAACTGCCAGTTATGCAACGCAGATCACATATAACAGGGGTGGGGCGTAGGGGGAAGGAGGATGAGAAGCACTTGCCATCAACGCAGACTGGACAGCGTTAAATCACTGACCTTGTACTCTGTGCATAACGCTTAAAAGGATGGGATTATGAATATGAAAACCGGCGCCCGCCTCTTCACGCTGTCAGCGGTATCGGCAATGCTGTTTTCTGCCTCCGCATTTGCCAAAATCGAAGAAGGCAAACTGGTTATCTGGGTAAACGGCGATAAAGGCTACAACGGCCTGGCTGAGGTCGGTAAAAAGTTTGAGAAAGACACCGGCATTAAAGTCAGCGTTGAGCATCCTGATAAGCTCGAAGAAAAATTCCCACAGGTTGCCGCCACCGGCGACGGCCCTGACATCATCTTCTGGGCCCACGACCGCTTTGGCGGTTATGCACAGTCTGGCCTGCTGGCCGAAATCACCCCTGATAAGGCTTTCCAGGACAAAGTGTATCCGTTTACCTGGGACGCCGTGCGCTATAACGGCAAGCTGATTGCCTACCCGATTGCGGTAGAAGCGCTGTCACTTATCTACAACAAAGACCTGGTGCCAAACCCGCCTAAGACCTGGGAAGAGATCCCGGCACTCGACAAAGAACTCAAAGCCAAAGGCAAGAGCGCGCTGATGTTTAACCTTCAGGAACCGTACTTCACCTGGCCGCTAATTGCCGCTGACGGTGGTTATGCGTTCAAGATGGAAAACGGCAAGTACGACGTGAAAGACGTGGGCGTGGACAGCGCTGGTGCCAAAGCGGGCCTGGGCTTCCTGGTTGATCTTATCAAGAACAAGCACATGAACGGCGACACCGATTACTCCATCGCCGAAGCCGCCTTTAATAAAGGCGACACCGCCATGACCATTAATGGGCCGTGGGCGTGGGCCAACATTGATAAGAGCAAGGTCAACTACGGCGTCACCCTGCTGCCAACCTTTAAAGGCAAACCGTCTAAACCGTTTGTTGGCGTACTGAGCGCGGGCATCAACGCCGCCAGCCCGAACAAAGAGCTGGCAAAAGAGTTCCTTGAAAACTACCTGATGACCAACGACGGTCTGGATGCGGTCAACAAAGACAAGCCGCTCGGCGCTGTGGCGCTGAAATCCTTCCAGGAAGAGCTTGAGAAAGACCCGCGCATTGCCGCCACCATGCAGAACGCGCAGAACGGCGAAATCATGCCGAACATCCCGCAGATGTCTGCCTTCTGGTATGCCGTGCGCACTGCGGTGATTAACGCCGCAACGGGCCGCCAGCCCGTTGACGCCGCTCTGAAAGACGCGCAAGGCCGTATCACCAAGTAACCTGAGTATCGCCCCCGCATCATAAGGCGCGGGGGCGTTAAGCCCCATGCTGTAAGAGGAACGACCCCATGGATGCAATGAAAAAGAGCCGCTGGTGGCAAGGTGACGGGCTGAAATGGTCAGCTATTGCCGCGCTGGGACTGCTGGTTGGTTATCTTGTCGTTTTAATGTACGCCCAGGGGGAGTACCTGTTCGCCATCCTGACGCTGATATTAAGCTCGGTTGGCCTCTACATTTTTGCTAACCGTCGCGCCTACGCCTGGCGCTACGTGTATCCGGGCCTCGCCGGGATGGGACTGTTTGTCCTGTTTCCGCTGGTCGCGACCATCGCTATTGCCTTTACCAACTACAGCAGCACTAACCAGCTCACCTTTGAGCGTGCGCAACAGGTGCTGATGGACCGCCAGTATCAGGCGGGTAAGGCGCTGAACTTTGGCCTGTACCCGGCAGAGGATAAATGGCAACTGGCGCTAAGCGAAGGCGATGCCCACTATGTTTCTGAGCCGTTTTCCTTCGGCGGTAAACAAACGCTGGCGATGAAAGCGGCTGCGGCACTGCCGCAAGGCGAGCGCGCCACGCTGCGTGTTATCACTCAGAACCGCCAGGCGCTGGGTGACATTACCGCCGTGATGCCTGATGAAAGCAAGCTGGTGATGAGTTCGCTGCGCCAGTTCTCCGGCACTCGCCCGCTGTATACGCTGGCTGACGACGGCCTGCTCACCAACAACCAGAACGGCAACCGCTATCGCCCGAACAACGCTATTGGCTTTTACGAAGCGGTGGATGCCAACAATAACTTTACCGGCGAGCAACTCAGCCCTGGCTATACCGTCACCATCGGCTGGGATAACTTCACGCGCGTGTTTACCGATGAAGGCATTCAGAAACCGTTCTTCGCCATCTTTGTCTGGACCGTGGTGTTCTCTATCCTGACCGTTATTCTGACCGTGGCCGTCGGCATGGTGCTGGCCTGCCTGGTTCAATGGGAGTCGCTCAAAGGCAAAGCGATTTACCGCGTGTTGCTAATTTTGCCTTACGCCGTACCGTCGTTTATCTCGATTCTTATCTTCAAGGGGCTTTTTAACCAGAGCTTCGGGGAGATAAACATGATGCTGAGCGCGCTGTTTGGCATTAAACCGGCCTGGTTTAGTGACCCGACCACCGCACGCTCCATGATAATCATCGTCAATACCTGGCTTGGTTATCCGTACATGATGATCCTGTGCATGGGGCTTTTGAAAGCGATTCCGGATGACCTGTATGAAGCCTCGGCAATGGACGGCGCAGGCCCGTTCCAGAACTTCTTTCGCATCACCCTGCCGCTGTTGATTAAGCCGCTCACGCCGCTGATGATCGCAAGCTTCGCGTTTAACTTTAATAACTTCGTGCTGATTCAGCTTCTGACCAACGGCGGTCCGGACCGTCTGGGCACCACCACGCCTGCGGGCTATACCGACCTGCTGGTGAGCTATACCTACCGCATCGCCTTTGAAGGCGGCGGCGGCCAGGACTTTGGCCTTGCGGCAGCCATCGCGACGCTTATCTTCCTGCTGGTTGGTGCGCTCGCCATCGTTAACCTGAAAGCCACGCGCATGAAATTTGACTAAGGAGGGCGACGACAATGGCTATGGTGCAACCCAAATCTCAAAAGCTGCGACTGTTCGCAACCCACTTGCTGCTACTGCTGTTTATTGCCGCAATCATGTTCCCGCTGTTGATGGTGATTGCCATCTCACTGCGCCCGGGCAACTTTGCCACAGGCAGCCTCATCCCGGATCAGATCTCCTGGGAGCACTGGAAGCTGGCGCTGGGCTTTAGCGTGGAGCACGCCGACGGACGCATTACGCCGCCACCGTTCCCGGTGCTGCTGTGGCTGTGGAACTCGATTAAAGTGGCGGGCATTACCGCGCTCGGCATTGTGACACTCTCTACCACCTGCGCCTATGCCTTTGCCCGCATGCGCTTTCCTGGCAAGGCAACGCTGCTCAAGGGGATGTTGATTTTCCAGATGTTCCCGGCGGTACTGTCGCTGGTGGCGTTGTATGCCTTGTTTGACCGCCTTGGTCAGTACATACCGTTTATTGGGCTTAATACTCACGGCGGCGTGATTTTTGCCTACCTCGGTGGTATTGCGCTGCACGTGTGGACGATTAAAGGTTACTTCGAGACCATCGACAACTCGCTGGAAGAAGCCGCCGCGCTGGATGGTGCCACGCCGTGGCAGGCCTTCCGCCTGGTGCTGCTACCGCTCTCCGTCCCCATTCTGGCGGTGGTATTTATTCTGTCGTTTATTGCCGCGATTACCGAAGTGCCGGTCGCCTCGCTGCTGCTGCGTGATGTAAACAGCTACACGCTGGCAGTGGGTATGCAACAGTACCTCAACCCGCAGAACTACCTGTGGGGCGACTTTGCGGCGGCGGCAGTGCTCTCCGCCATCCCGATTACCGTGGTCTTCCTGCTTGCGCAGCGCTGGCTGGTGAGCGGCCTGACAGCGGGCGGCGTAAAAGGTTAGTTTTACCCGCCGTGCTGGGTTGCGCCAGCGCGGCGGGCAATGCCACTGCAACCCTCAATTGTTCTTATTTATGACGTAATTTGGCGGCCAAATGGCCGCTTTTTTTATAGAAAGGGGAAAGCCTCCTCACAACCAAGCTACGTTCAGAAAGAATAAACGTGAAGTATTGCGAATTTTCCATAAAGTCAATAACACCACCATTACATTAATTAATGGTTTTTTATCTCAAAAATAATGAATACTGCTTATTTTTAATAAAACCATTCGTTTTATAGC
>JALAGK010000514.1 GCA_022712475.1 Enterobacteriaceae bacterium | reverse complement strand
GCAGTACGCCGAGGATAAACGCCAGTGAGGTCATCAGAATAGGGCGCAAACGCATACGCACAGCTTCAAGCGTAGCTTCTGTCAGGCCTTTGCCTTCTTTATCCATCAGGTCTTTGGCAAATTCGACGATCAATATCGCGTTCTTTGCCGATAGCCCAATGGTTGTGAGCAGACCCACTTGGAAGTAAACGTCGTTGGTTAACCCGCGCAGGGTCGCCGCTATAAGTGCGCCGACGACGCCTAACGGCACCACCAACATGACCGAGAACGGTACCGACCAGCTTTCATACAGTGCTGCCAGACACAGGAACACCACAATTAGCGAGATAGCATACAGCGATGGTGCCTGGTTACCTGACAGTCGTTCCTGATAGGACAGACCGGTCCAATCATAGCCGATACCAGCGGGCAGTTTGCTTGCCAGTTGCTCCATCAGTGCCATTGCTTCACCGGTACTCTTACCCGGTACCGCTTCACCCATGATTTCCATCGCAGGCAGGCCGTTATAGCGCTCAAGACGTGGTGAGCCATACTGCCAGTGTCCGGTTGCGAAAGCGCTAAACGGTACCATCTGGCCATTAGATCCACGCACGTACCATTTGCCGATGTCGCCAGGCAACATGCGGTACTCGGCTTCACCCATGATGTAGACTTTCTTCACACGACCGCGGTCGATAAAGTCATTCACGTAGCTCCCGCCCCAGGCCGCACCCAGCGTGGCGTTAATATCGGTGGTGGTAACACCCAGCGACAGCGCCTTCTCCTGATCGATTTCAATCTTATACTGCGGCGTATCTTCCAGGCCGTTTGGGCGTACCTGCATCAGCACGTCAGGATGCTGCATCGCCATACCAAGCAGCTGGTTACGTGCCTGCATTAGCTGGTCATGGCCGAGGTTTGCCTGATCGATAAGCTCAAAGTCGAAGCCTGTTGCGTTACCCAGTTCGACAATCGCCGGCAGGTTAAAAGCAAAGACCATCGCATCTTTGATCTGCGAGAAGGTCCCCATGGCACGGCCAGTAATGGCTTCAACCTTGTTTTCCGCGCCTGGACGATCGGCCCAGTCCTTCAGGCTTACGAACGCCAGACCGGTATTCTGGCCACGTCCTGCAAAGCCAAAGCCGTTAACGGTAAACACGGAGTTAACGTTATCTTTTTCTTTGGTCAGGAAGTAGTTCGTCACCTCGTCCAGCACTTTCTGCGTGCGTTCCTGGGTTGCCCCAGTAGGCAGCTGAACCTGCGCCAGGAATACACCCTGGTCTTCACTGGGCAGGAACGAACTCGGCAGGCGGATAAACAGCAGCGCCATACCCACAACAATCAGCACATACAGCAGCAGATAGCGGCCAGTGCTGCGCAGAATGTTGCCTACGCTGTCGGTGTAATGATGCGTGCTCTTTTCGAACATGCGGTTAAACCAGCCAAAGAAGCCTTTCTTACCTTCGCCATGGTCGCCTTTAGCGACGGGCTTAAGCATGGTGGCACACAGCGCAGGGGTGAGGATCATCGCCACCAGCACTGACAGCGCCATCGCTGAAACAATGGTGATGGAGAACTGGCGATAAATAGCCCCGGTAGAGCCGCCGAAGAAGGCCATCGGGATAAATACCGCCGAGAGCACCAGCGCGATACCTACCAGGGCACCTTGAATCTGCCCCATGGATTTACGCGTAGCCTCTTTCGGTGGCAAACCTTCCTCCACCATGACGCGCTCAACGTTCTCAACCACGACTATCGCATCGTCAACCAGCAAGCCTATCGCCAGTACCATCGCGAACATCGTGAGTGTGTTTATCGAATAACCGAACGCCGCAAGGATGGCGAATGTACCGAGCAGTACCACCGGTACCGCGATGGTGGGAATCAACGTCGCGCGGAAGTTCTGCAGGAACAGGTACATTACGATAAACACCAGCACGATAGCTTCCACGAGGGTTTTCACCACCTCGAAGATAGATATCTTAACGAACGGGGTTGTATCGTACGGGTAAACCACTTCCAGGCCGTGCGGGAAATAAGGCTTAAGCTTCTCTACCTCGGCGCGTACCGCTGCGGCGGTATCCAGTGCGTTGGCGTTAGTAGCAAGCTTGATACCCAGACCGGATGCCGGGTGACCGTTAAAGCGGGCGATAACGTCGTAGTTTTCACCGCCAAGCTCAATTTTGGCCACGTCTTTGAGGCGTACCTGAGAGCCGTCCTGGTTGACCTTCAGCATGATTTTGCCGAACTCTTCCGTGGACGTCAGTCGCGTTTGAGCAACAATGGACGCGTTAAGCTGCTGGCCCGGTACTGGCGGAGTGCCCCCTAGCTGGCCTGCCGCTACCTGGGCGTTCTGCGCTCTGATCGCGGTTGATACATCACCAGGCGTGAGTGAGTAGTTGTTAAGCTTATTCGGGTCCAGCCAGATACGCATGGCGTACTGAGAACCAAAGAGCTGAACGTCACCCACACCCGATGCGCGGCTGATGGGATCTTTAATCGTCGAACCCACAAAGTCCGCGATGTCGTCCTGGTTCATGGTACCGTCAGTGTTAATAAAGCCCAGTACCATCAAGAAGCTGCTGGAGGACTTTTTCACGCTAATACCTTGCTGCTGCACTTCCTGCGGCAGCAGCGGCATCGCCAGCTGCAGTTTGTTCTGCACCTGCACCTGGGCGATATCGGCATCGGTTCCTGAGTCAAACGTCAGTGTAATCTGTACAGTACCTGACGAGTCACTCGCTGAGGACATGTACATCAGGTTATCGATACCGTTCATGTTCTGTTCGATAACCTGTGTCACGGTGTCCTGCACCGTTTTTGCATCAGCACCCGGGTAAACGGCTGAAATCTGAACCGCTGGCGGCGCAATGGTTGGATATTGCGCCACGGGCAGCTTCAGGATCGCCAGTCCCCCTGCAAGCATGATGATGATCGCGATAACCCAGGCAAAAATGGGGCGATCGATAAAAAACTTAGCCATGTCTTAACGGCTCCTGTTTAAGTTAAGACTGTGTCTTGTCGGACGGAGCAGCGGCTTCACTCTGTGCTTTGTCGTCTGCTTTCTGCTCTTCGGCTTTCACCGGAGCACCCGGACGGACTTTTTGCAGACCGCTCACAATCACGCGGTCGCCGCTTTGCAGTCCTTCAGTCACCAGCCACTTATCACCAATAGCCTGTGAGGTGGTGACCTGGCGCACTTCAACCTTCTCATCCTTACCGACAACCATTGCTGTGGCATCGCCCCGCGGTGTGCGCGTGATGCCCTGCTGCGGAACCAGCAGTGCATTCGGGTTGGTGCCTTCATCAAGGCTGGCGCGCACGAACATGCCCGGCAGCAACGTGCCGTCAGGGTTCGGGAAAAGCGCGCGCAGTGTGATTGAGCCGGTAGTCTGGTCAACGGTCACGTCAGAGAACTGCAGCGTGCCGCTCTGCGGGTAGGTGATGCCGTCAGCAGTGGTCAGCGTGACTTTCGCCTTGCCGTTTTCCTGCTTGAGCGTGCCGTTAGCCATTTCCTGCTGCAGGCGTAAGAAGTCATTGCTCGACTGTGTGACGTCCACATAGATAGGGTCAAGCTGCTGCACAGTGGCCAGCGCCGTAGCCTGACCATTCTGCACCAGTGCCCCTTCGGTAACCGCAGATTTACCAATACGCCCGCTGATTGGCGAGGTAACTTTAGTGTACGCAAGATTAATGCGTGCGCTCTCTACTGCTGCTTTAGCTGCAACAACGGAGGCGTCAGCCTGCAGTGAGGTGGACTGCGCATTATCGTAATCCTGTTGGCTGATGTAGTTAGTGCCAAGCAGTTTCTTGTAACGATTAAGCGTGATGCGCGCGACACTGGCGCTGGCTTGCGCCCTTGCCAGATCGCCTTTGGCACTTTCATAGGCTGCCTGATACGTCGCCGGGTCAATCTGATAGAGAGATTCACCCGCCTTCACGTCGCTGCCTTCTACAAAGTTACGCTTCAGAATAATGCCGTTAACCTGAGGGCGAACTTCCGCAACCCGATAGGCGCTGGTGCGTCCAGGCAGCTCGGTCTTAATCTGAAGAGGTTCATTTTTGAGCGTAACAACGCCAACGGCCTGAGCCTGAGCGCCTTGCTGTTGTTGCTGTTCGTCATTACATCCTGTAAGCGCAAAGCTGCCTGAGAGCATCAGAACGACCGCCAGAGGCGAAAATCCTCTGTTTTTGTTCATAGGTAAACCTCGAGTGTCCGATTTCAAAATTTGATCAAGGGTCAAATGTCCACAAACCCATTGCTGCGTTTATATTATCGTCGTGCTATGGTACATACATTCATAAATGTATGTAAATCTGAACTCCTGTAAATCCTTCCACTGATGGCACGAAAAACCAAACAGCAGGCGCTTGAAACTCGTCAGCACATACTGGATGTAGCGCTGCGTCTTTTCTCAGAAAAAGGCGTTTCATCGACGTCGCTTGCAGACATTGCACACGCGGCAGGCGTGACGCGTGGCGCTATCTACTGGCATTTTCGTAACAAGTCGGATTTGTTTAATGAAATCTGGGAGCTTTCAGAGTCCGATATTGGTGATTTAGAGATTGAGTATCGGGCAAAATTTCCTGGCGATCCACTTTCTGCCTTGAGAGAATTACTAGTTTACATTCTGGAGACGACGGTAACAGAAGAAAGACGTCGTCTTATGATGGAAATCATATTCCATAAATGTGAATTTGTTGGGGAAATGGCTACCGTCCAGCAGGCGCAGCGCAGCCTTTACATGGAAGGTTACGAGCGTATCGAAAGCACGCTCAACCTGTGCCGGGCTGCCGGCATGCTGCCGCAAAATCTCATGACCCGCCGTGCGGCAATATTAATGCGCTGCTATATGACCGGCATAATGGAAAGCTGGCTGTTCGCACCAGACTCCTTTGACCTCAAACGCGAAGCGCGCGATTACGTGGCCATTTTGCTGGAGATGTTCCAGCACTGCCCGACTCTACGTCAGGTCGCAGAGAGCGGCGTGTAATTTAAGAAAACTCCGTGCCGCCAGGCGACTGTTACCTGTACAAAAGGCGTGCTATTCTGCGCCACTCAGACTTTCCTTGCCTCTTCTTGCGGCCTGGCCGCCACAGATGCCATGACTCTACAGCACGCTATAAGATTGCGGAAATCCGCTTTCGCTGTTGTGATAACGCTAATTTTTCTTTGGGGTTGGCTGCTCTGTATGCCTCAGGTACAGGCGCGGGTCAGCAGTGACCTGCCCGCACGCCAGGATATACAAAGCCAGCTTGATACGCTCAATAAGCAGAAAAACCTGTCCACGCAAGACAAGCTGGTGCAGCAGGACCTCAACCAGACCCTGGAAGTGCTTGATAAAATCGACAGGGTTAAAAACGAGGCGCTGGAGCAGCGCAAGCAAATAAAAGAAGCGCCAGAAAAAATGCGCCAGGCGACTGAGGAGCTTGAGGCCTATGGTCAGCAGACGCAGGACGACGCGGCGTATTCCAAAAGTCTTGGTACTTTGTCGTTGCGCCAGCTTGAACAGCAGGTTTCACAGGCATTTGATGATCTGCAATCAGCGCAAAGTGACCTCTCCACGCTCAACAGCCAACTGGTGTCGCTTCAGACACAGCCAGAGCGGGTGCAAAGCGCCATGTATGCTGCAACCGAGCAGCTACAGCAGGTGCGAACGCGCCTGAGTGGTGCGACGACAGGCGCCACGCTGCGCTCAAGCCAGGAGACGTTGCTACTGACCCAGCAGGCGTTACTCAATGCGCAAATTGAGCAGCAGCGTGACAGCCTTCAAGGCAACACCATGTTGCAGGATTCGTTGCAAAAGCAGCGCGACTACACCACAGCGCATATCACCCGCCTTGAACATCAGCTACAGCTGATGCAAGCAGCACTCAGTACCAAGCGTTTAACACTAACGGAAAAGACCGCACAGGAGGCCATGACGCCGGAAGAGGGTGCGGCTATTCAGGATAACCCGCTGGTCAGGCAGGAACTCGAGGTTAACCATCAGCTGAGCGAGCGGCTAATTGAAGCTACTCAACGCGGCAACGAACTTGTGCAGCGCAATATCCAGGTTAAGACCTGGCTTGACCGTACGCTACAGTCCGAGCGCAGCCTGAAAGAGCAAATTGCCATGCTTAAGGGCAGCCTGCTGCTGTCGCGTATTCTCTATCAGCAGCAGCAAAATCTGCCGTCTGCGGACGACATGCAGGATATGACAGGCCGTATTGCCGACTTGCGCCTGGAGCAGTTTGACCTTAACCAGCAGCGTGATGCGCTGTTTAAAGGCGATGATTTTGTTACCCAGCTGATTCAAAACCAGTCAAAAGAACAGCAGCAGGAAATTGCCAGCAACAAGGAAGTGAAGGATGCGCTACTGGAAGTGGTGGATATGCGCCGCGAGTTGCTCGATCAGCTTAACAAACAGTTGGGTAGCCAGCTGATGCTGGCTATTAATTTGCAGATGAACCAGCAACAGCTGATGAGTTCCAGCCAGCGGTTACAGCAGACTCTGACTCAGCAAATTTTTTGGGTAACGTCCAATAAACCGATGGACTGGGAGTGGATTAAGGCCTTCCCGCAAGCGCTGCAAAGCCAGCTTGAGTCAATGAAAATAGAAGGCAACTGGGAGCGCGCACGTCATTCTCTGGGCGCATCGTTGCTGGTGGCGTTGCCATTACTGTTGCTGGCAGGTTTGTTGCGCTGGCGTTTTCGCTGGCTGAATCAGCGCCTCGAGGCGCTCGCCAGTGACGTAGGACATTTGCATAACGACAGCCAGGGGCACACGCCAAAGGCGCTATTGATTAACGTTGTACGCGCACTGCCGGTGTGCCTGGTGTTGTTGGCTGCGGGCCTGATAGTGCTTTTCATGAAGCTTAATGTCAGTGAGCTGATGTGGAGCTTTGGTAAAGAACTGGCGATGTTCTGGCTGGTCTTTGGTGTAAGCTGGCGGGTGCTGGAGCAGGGGGGGGTGGCTGAGCGTCACTTTGCCATTGCAGCTGCAAAAGCGCGCCACTATCGTCGCCAGATTGTGCGCATCAGTCTCGCGCTATTACCCATGCTGTGTTGGAGTGTAGTTGGTGCTCATTCGCCGCTACACCTGATGAACGACGTGCTCGGCCAGTTTATGGTGTTCCTCAACTTGCTGGTGATTGCCGGGCTGATGTGGCCAATGTGCCGTGATGCGTGGCGTGATAAAGAGTCGCATACCGTGCGGCTGGTGACGATTACCGTGCTGTCGCTGGTGCCGGTTAGCCTGCTGGTACTCACTGCTATGGGCTATTTTTACACCACGCTGCGCCTGGCACATCGCTGGATTGATACGGTGTATCTGGTCATTATCTGGAACCTGCTTTACCAGACGATTTTGCGTGGTCTGAGCGTGGCCGCGCGGCGTATCGCCTGGCGACGTGCTCTGGCGCGGCGTGAGGCAATGGCCAAAGAAGGCGCAGAAGGCAGTAGCGAGCCGGTAGAAGAACCGCCGCTCGGACTTGACCAGGTCAACCAGCAGACACTACGCATCACCACGCTTGCCATGTTTGCGCTGTTTGCGGTGGTATTCTGGGCTATCTGGTCTGATTTAATTACCGTTTTCTCTTATCTCGACAGCATTTCACTGTGGAGCTACAGCGCCACCGAGGCGGGGACCACGGTGACAAAAAGCGTAACGATGGGCAGTCTGCTCTTTGCCGTGGTAGCGTTTATGTTAGCCTGGGCGCTGATTCGCAACCTGCCAGGGCTTCTGGAAGTGCTGGTGCTCTCCCGGCTTAAAATGCGCCAGGGCTCGTCGTATGCGATTACCACTATTCTCAATTATGTGATTATTGCCGCTGGCGCGATCGTGGTGTTTGGGTCGCTTGGGATTTCCTGGGATAAACTGCAGTGGATGGCCGCCGGGTTGTCGGTTGGTCTCGGTTTTGGTTTACAGGAAGTGTTCGGTAACTTTATTGCCGGTCTGATAATCCTGTTTGAGCGGCCAATTCGCATTGGCGACACCATCACTATCGGCACGTATTCGGGCTCAGTCAGTAAAATTCGCATTCGTGCTACCACTATAACGGACTTCGATCGCAAAGAGGTTATTGTGCCGAACAAGGCGTTTGTAACCGAACGTCTGATCAACTGGTCTCTTAGCGATACGATCACGCGAGTGGTGGTAAAACTCGGCGTGGCGTATGGATCGGATCTGGATAAGGTGAAGCAAATCCTGCTACAGGCGGCCACCGATCATCCGAAAGTGATGCATGAGCCGCAGCCGCTGGTGTTCTTCCAGACCTTCGGCCAAAGCTCGTTGGATCATGAGCTGCAGTTCTACGTGCGTGAGCTGGGCGATCGTAGCTCGACGCTCGATGCGGTGAACCGCAGTATCGACAGACTGTGTCGCGAGAACGATATTGATATCGCGTTCAATACGCTTGAAGTACATCTGCGCAATGAGAAAGGTGATGAAGTTACCGAAGTGAAGCGTGAAATCGGCCAGGGCGGTGAAGGGCGTACACCGGCATCAGTCTGATGCCGACGTTTCCTTGGCTTGTTTGCGTAAAAAGTCCTGGCGCACAATATCCAGCGCCGCCAGCGCGGTGTGTGTCGGGACGGCGTTCTCTTCCAGTAGCATAATCAAATCTACGGCCAGCTTGACCTCATCCGGGGCGGTTTCCAGCGACATAATCTCTCCTGATTAATTTCAGCGCGTGCGGCGTTCCGCCACGCGCGTTATTTTTTCGAGCGCGTCACGGCAGCGGTCAATGCGTCCGTCCAGTGCTTCCAGCTCTCGTATCAGCCGCTGCTGTTCCGCCAACGTATCTGAGCGCGCTAATTGTGCCGTGCGGGTGTGTTTCATTGACAACAACCGCCTCTCATAATCCTGATGTTGTAACAGCTTTTCATTGAGCTTTACCAGCGATGGCCTTGTGGTATCAAAGCAGCGGAGCTCGCCTGTGGCTGCCTCGCGCGTGAGCGCGGCAATCTGGGCGACAAGGTGTTCTGCCAGCCATGTCGTTTGTTCAACGTTATTTCTGGCAATAGCTTCTTTCAACCGCTGCCCATTGTCTTCAATTTCTCGCAGGCAATCCCCCAGCAATGTGCTGCGGGTGGTAAATAGCTGACGGTCAAAACGCGCTGAGAGCGCACGGTGCGCGCTCATTGGGGCAATCAATACCGCCAGTTCGGCAATGCGGGCGTCCAGTGTTTCAGTTAACGGGTGGCTCTTCATTATCTCCCCGGGGCGATGACCGGCGGTTATGCTACAGTGGCGGCGTCACGGTGTGGAAGCAATCTATGGGTAAATACATTTTAATCATGACGGGCTGGTTAGCGGTAGCACTCGGTACGCTGGGTGTGGTGTTACCACTGTTGCCGACAACGCCGTTTATCCTGTTGGCGGCCTGGTGTTTTGCGCGCTCGTCGCCGCGCTTTCACCACTGGCTGATGTATCGTTCCTGGTTTGGCGGTTATCTGCGCTACTGGCAGCGCTACCATGCTATGCCGCCAGGTGCAAAACCGCGTGCAGTGGTGTTTATACTTATCACCTTTGCCATTTCGCTGTGGCTGGTGCAAATGACCTGGGTGCGTGTTTTGCTACTGCTGATTCTTAGCGCGCTGCTACTCTTTATGTGGCGTATCCCGGTGGTTGATGAAAAGCAAGAAAAGCCGTGAAGTCGGACGACGGTGGTTGCAATTGCCGCCCACAGCCAGTAAATTCTGGCGTTTTCGAGCGCAGCGCGATGCTTATAAACTAAGCAGAGGTGTCTCTTGTGAACCTTTCACGCTGTGGGTAATACCGTATTTTTCAGGCAAGTAACTATGACCGCAACTGCGCAGCAGCTTGAGTATCTCAAAAACAGTATCAAAAGCATTGAGGATTACCCGAAGCCGGGGATCTTGTTTCGTGACGTCACCAGCCTGCTGGAAGACCCGCAAGCGTATGCGCTCAGCATTCAATTGCTGGTAGAGCGTTATAAAGACGCGGGCATCACTAAAGTGGTGGGTACTGAAGCACGTGGCTTTCTGTTTGGTGCGCCTGTTGCGCTGGGACTGAACGTCGGTTTTGTACCGGTACGTAAGCCGCGTAAACTGCCGCGTGAAACGATCAGCGAAAGCTATGAGCTGGAATACGGCACTGACCAGCTGGAAATCCACGTTGATGCCATTAAGCCGGGCGACAACGTACTGGTGGTAGATGATTTGCTGGCAACCGGCGGTACGATTGAAGCGACGGTGAAGCTGATTCGTCGCCTGGGCGGCGAAGTGACTGACGCGGCCTTTATCATCAATCTGTTCGACCTGGGTGGCGAGCAGCGCCTTGAAAAGCTTGGCGTCACGAGCTACAGCCTGGTGCCGTTCCCCGGCCACTGAGTTCTCAGTGCAGCCTCGCCCATCGGGTGGGGCTGTGTTAGCATTATCCTCCTGTGAATTACCTTTCTCCCTGTCTGAGAGCCTATTGCCGATGAGCTACCAGGTGCTGGCCCGTAAATGGCGTCCACAAACCTTTGCCGATGTTGTTGGCCAGGAGCATGTCCTGACCGCGTTGGCTAATGGCCTGAACCTTGGCCGTATCCACCACGCTTATCTATTTTCTGGCACCCGCGGCGTAGGGAAAACCTCTATCGCCCGCCTGCTGGCAAAAGGCCTTAACTGCGAAACCGGCATTACCGCCACACCGTGCGGCAAATGCGACAACTGCCGGGAGATTGAGCAGGGGCGTTTTGTTGACCTCATTGAGATAGACGCCGCTTCGCGCACCAAAGTGGAAGACACCCGCGAGCTACTGGACAACGTGCAGTACGCGCCCGCGCGCGGGCGTTTTAAAGTCTACCTGATTGACGAAGTGCACATGCTCTCGCGTCATAGCTTTAATGCGCTGTTAAAGACACTCGAAGAGCCGCCTGAACACGTCAAATTCCTGCTGGCGACTACCGACCCGCAAAAACTGCCGGTCACTATTCTGTCGCGCTGCTTGCAGTTTCATCTCAAAGCGCTGGATGTGAGTCAGATTGTCACCCAGCTTGAGCATATTCTCGCTCAGGAAAAGATTGATTTTGAATCCCGTGCGCTGCAGCTGTTAGCGCGCGCAGCCGAAGGTAGCTTGCGCGACGCGCTGAGCCTGACTGACCAGGCGATTGCCAGTGGTGACGGTCAGGTCACTACCCAGGCAGTGAGCGCTATGCTTGGCACGCTTGACGACGACCAGGCGCTGACGCTCATTGAAGCCCTGGTCCATGCAGACGGCACGCGCACAATGGCGCTTGTGAACGATGCCGCGATGCGCGGCGTTGAGTGGGAAGCACTACTGATTGAAATGCTTGGCCTGCTGCACCGCATTGCGATGGTGCAGCTGTCGCCTTCTGCGCTCGGCAACGACGCGCTGTCAGACGAAGCGCGGCTGCGTGAACTGGCGCGTACAGTGGCGCCGGCAGATATTCAGCTTTATTACCAGACGCTGCTTATTGGACGTAAAGAGCTACCCTGGGCGCCGGACAGACGCATGGGCGTGGAAATGACGCTGCTGCGTGCGCTGGCATTCCATCCGCAGCAGCCGCTGCCGGAGCCTGAGGCACCGCGCAGTGCCGCGCAGGTTGTTGCGCCTGCGCCGTCTTTCCCGGCGCAGCAGATGGCGGCCTCCCAGGCGTTAACACCGCCTGTGCCAACGGTAGAACCGGTTGCACCGCCGCCCGCGGAAATGCCCGATATGACGCAGGCGTCTGCGCCACCGGGCGCACCGTTGCCGGACGCCATCAGCCAGGTGCTACAGGCCCGCAGTCAGTTCGCGCGCCAGCAGGGAGAAACCAAAGCAAAAAAGGGTGAACCGGCAGCGCAACAGCTAGCAGCGCGGCCGGTTGCAAACTCCGCGCTGTCGCGCCTGGCCTCGGTGACCGAGCGCGTGCAGGCGCGCCAGTCAGCCCCGCAGACGCAGGATAAACCGATAAAAAAAGAGGCTTATCGCTGGAAAGCACAGAACCCTGAAACGGCAGTGGTTGAAGACGTAGCTACACCGAAAGCCCTTAAGCGAGCCCTGGAGCATGAGAAAACCCCGGAGCTTGCGGCGAAACTTGCTGAAGAAGCCATTGAGCGCGATGCCTGGGCGGCAGAAGTCAGCCGCCTGAAGGTGGCAAAGCTGGTGGAGCAGGTTGCGCTTAATGCCTGGAAAGAACAAAACGGCAATGTTATTTGCCTGCATCTGCGCCCGTCACAGCGCCACTTAAACTCCTCTGGCGCACAGCAGGCGCTGACGCAGGCGCTAAGTGAACTGCACGGTGCGCCGGTGGAGCTGACTATTATCGAGGACGATAGCCCCGCGCAGCGCACGCCGCTGGAGTGGCGCCAGGCTATCTATGAAGAGAAGCTGGAGCAGGCGCGGGAATCGATTATTGCGGATAATAATATCCAGACGTTGCAACGGTTTTTCGACGCGAGTCTGGATGAAGAGAGTATTCGCCCCGTCTGACGTGCAGCCTGGCTGTGCGTTATCAACAACACGCCGCGTAATCACTTTACGGGTTATGCGGCCCGAGCAATAGAGAGAAGATTATGTTTGGTGGTAAAGGCGGTCTGGGTAACCTGATGAAGCAAGCCCAGCAGATGCAGGACAAAATGCAGAAAATGCAGGAAGAAATCGCCGCAATGGAAGTAACCGGCGAATCTGGTGCGGGTCTGGTGAAAGTCACCATCAACGGAGCGCATAACTGCCGTCGTGTGGAAATCGATCCGAGCCTGCTCGAAGACGATAAAGACATGCTCGAAGATCTGGTGGCTGCCGCGTTTAATGACGCTGCCCGTCGCATTGAAGAGACCCAGAAAGAGAAAATGGCGTCCGTTTCCTCTGGCATGCAGTTACCGCCAGGCTTCAAGATGCCGTTCTGATGCAAACCAGCCCGCTGCTCACGCAGCTTATGGAAGCGCTGCGCTGCCTGCCAGGCGTTGGGCCAAAATCGGCCCAGCGTATGGCGTTTGCGC
The DNA here is from genome assembly GCA_022712475.1 of Enterobacteriaceae bacterium. GTDB lineage: Bacteria > Pseudomonadota > Gammaproteobacteria > Enterobacterales > Enterobacteriaceae > Tenebrionibacter. The sequence continues at coordinate 1,313 of JALAGK010000514.1, read as the reverse complement.
TGTTGCAGCGCGACCGCAGCGGTGGTATGCGCCTGGCGCAGTCGCTCCAGCGCGCCATGTCCGAAATCGGCCATTGTGCCGATTGCCGTACTTTCACCGAGCAGGAGGTGTGCAACATCTGCTCGAATCCGCGCCGGCGTGAAAACGGCCAGATTTGCGTGGTGGAAAGTCCGGCGGATATCTACGCCATTGAGCAGACCGGACAATTTTCCGGGCGCTACTTTGTGCTGATGGGTCACCTGTCGCCTCTTGACGGAATTGGCCCGGACGATATCGGGCTTGACCGCCTGGAGCAGCGCCTGGAAACCGAACAGATGCAGGAAGTGATTCTCGCCACCAACCCCACAGTGGAAGGCGAGGCGACCGCGAACTACATCGCTGAACTTTGTGCTCAGTATGGTGTAGAAGCCAGCCGTATTGCCCACGGTGTGCCGGTGGGCGGCGAGCTGGAAATGGTCGATGGCACCACGCTTTCCCATTCTCTGGTCGGGCGTCATAAGATTAGATTTTAATCAATCGGGAGCGGCATTTTATGCTCCCGCTTGAAATCCCCTTCTCGTATCCCCATACCTCCAGAACGTATTTCCCCGTAACCGTACAATCCCGCACGCTTGCACGATTACCTGTAAGCCTAAGGGAAGAGTTGAGGTATCGCTAAATGAAAGGACAAGAGACACGTGGCTTCCAGTCAGAGGTAAAACAGCTTCTGCACCTGATGATCCATTCTCTTTATTCGAACAAAGAAATTTTCCTGCGTGAGCTTATCTCCAACGCCTCCGATGCTGCCGACAAACTGCGTTTTCGCGCACTGTCGAAGCCAGAACTTTATGAAGGCGACGGTGAGTTGCGCGTGCGCGTCTCGTTTGATAAAGACGCTCGCACGCTGACCATTTCAGATAACGGCATCGGTATGAACCGCGATGACGTTATCGACCACCTGGGTACTATTGCTAAATCCGGTACCAAAGCGTTTCTGGAGTCCATGGGCTCTGACCAGGCAAAAGACAGCCAACTGATTGGTCAGTTTGGTGTTGGCTTCTACTCAGCGTTTATCGTGGCCGATAAAGTGACGGTACGCACGCGTGCGGCAGGTGACAGCGCTGAAAACGGCGTGTTCTGGGAATCTGCCGGTGAAGGGGATTACACCGTTGCCGACATCACGAAAGAGGAGCGCGGGACTGACATCACGCTGCATCTGCGTGAAGGTGAAGATGAATTCCTCGATGCCTGGCGCGTGCGCTCAATCATTAGCAAGTATTCCGATCACATTGCGCTGCCGGTGGAAATTGAGCAGAGCGAAGAGAAAGACGGCG
>JALAGK010000513.1 GCA_022712475.1 Enterobacteriaceae bacterium | reverse complement strand
GGAGATGCAGGAAAAAGCCGAGCAGCGTAAACGTGAGATGGAAGCCCGCCGCCCGGCACATCAGGGTGATAACGAGGGTCCGCGGGGGCCAGAGTCTATGCACCGTATGCTGGGGATGCTGGAGAAAAACCCGGCAGCGCTAAGTGAGAGCAAACTGGCGCAAACCCGCGACCAGCTGCACAAAATGTATTTGCTGTCAGTACAACACCAATCCCCGGCGCTGCGCCTGAGTGGAGACCTGGCGCAAATTATTCGCCAGCGCGCTGAACGCACCCAGGCACAGGGCGGTGACTTCAGCGGTATGGACTTAACCGGCTGCGACCTGTCTGGCATGGATCTGCGCGGCGCGAACTTCACTAAGGCGCTGCTCGAATGTGCGGACCTCAGCCACTGTAAGCTCGATGGCGCGAAATTTAACGACGCCGTGCTCGCACGCGCTGAACTGCACCATACCTCACTGCGCGAGTGCGACTTTACCGGCGCCAGCCTGTCGCTGGCTCAATGCTGCCACAGCGATTTCAGCGCCAGCACGCTTAAGGGGACACAACTACAGGAAACGCTGTTAGACGACTGCAAGTTTACAGAGGCAACGCTCGAGCACTTGTTGTTTTACAAAATATGGATGAGCCGCTGCCGCTTCCACCGCGCCCGACTCGACAGCAGCATTTTTATGGAGCTGACACTGCCGGAGCTCGACTTTTCACAAGCAACGCTTCACAAAGTCACGTTTCTGAAATCAACGCTTGAAGCTGCTGTTTTTAGCCATGCCAGGCTGGAGAGCTGCTCCTGGGTGGAAACCCAGGCCGAGCAGGCGCGTTTTAACGGCGCGACGTTAATGACCTGCGCGACAGCCATGGACAGCAGTCTCAACGGTGCAGACTTCAGCGACGCGACACTTACCCACACCAACCTGCGCCAGACCGCGCTTAACAACACGAAATTTGTGATGGCAAAGCTCAGCAACAGCGACCTGAGTGAATCGCCCTGCTGTAACGCCGATTTCACCCGTGCCAACCTGGCCGGTAGCAGCTTTATCCGCACCGATTTTCGCAAAGCCAACTTTACCGATGCCAACCTGATGGAAGCCCTGCTGCAGAAATGCCAGCTTGGCGGCGCGAGTTTCAGCGGCGCTAACCTGTTCCGCACTGACATTTCACAGTCATTTACCGACAGCGAAACACGCCTGAGCAACGCCTGGACCAAACGCATCAAAATCCTGCCTGAACGCGATGGAGAAATTGTATGACAACGCTGAACGCAGTCGAGCTGCAAAAGCGGGTGAAAAACGGTGAAGCCATCCGAGAGATAAATCTGGACGGGCTGGATTTGCACAGCTGCAACCTGTCTGGTGGGATCTTTCAGGAAGTGTCGTTTAACGGGGCTAATTTGCAGCAAGCTAACCTGCATGAGACTGTCTTTACTGAATGTACGCTGGAAAAGACAAACCTCAGCGGCGCCACACTGAAACATACCGTATTTAATCAATGCTCGCTGGCGGGGCTTATCGTACGTGACTCCACGCTGAGCGAAAGTGTGTTTAACCAGTGCCTACTTATCGGCAGCGATTTTACCCGCAGCCAACTCGATAAAACGCAGTTTATGCGCTGCGAGCTTCAGCATAGCGGCTTTGAGGGGACAACCGTTGAAAACAGCACCTTTTTCGAAACCCCGCTGGATAACGCAACTTTTAGCCACTGCACGTTGTTACAGGGTGTTTTTTACGCCGTAGATTTACGTACCACCCTTCTCACACAAGCACAGTTTGAGCGGGTGGTGTTTTTCAACTGCGACCAGCGTGGCAAAGACTACTCACAGCAACAGTTCAGCGGCTGCCAGTTTATGGATAACCGGCTGGACGGCGTGATTTTTAACGGGGCAGGGCTGACGCAATGTAACTTCAGGGGTGCATCGCTCAAACAGGCACAACTTAACGGGGTAAACGCCAGCCAGGCGCTATTTATCGAAGCCGATATAAGCGGTGCTATCTGCCGTGGTTCGCTGTTTGACCAGGCGATTTTTCTGAACGCTAAGCTGAACCAAACGGACTTCTCACAAAGCCGCTGTTATCAAACTATTTTTCACAAAGCCCAGGCACAGCAGGTGATATTTGCGCAAAGCAACCTGACCTACGCTGATTTTACCGGCGCCGACCTGTCTCATGCCGATTTGCGCCAGGCCCACTTTTTGCGCACGCGTATGCACCGTGCACGCCAGGACAACGCCCGGTTCTCAAGCCGCCAGGGCATTATTGAATATGACGAAGAACAGCTGGCCGCCGAAGCATGGAGCCTGAAACGTCACAGCCGTCACTAAATTAAGGAGAATAATAATGAACAACATCAACAGGATGCTGGCCGAGATAGCCATGCCGCCGTTACAGGCAGCGGGCATTGTCACCCACAGCTTTGCCGACGGCAGTCTGACGGTCGAGAGCGAAGGCCGAGGCTGGCACTGCCGCCGGGCAGCAAGTTGCGTGATTGCCCCACAACCGGGCGATACCGCGCTTATTGCCAGCGTCGGCAATGAGATGTGGCTGCTGGCGGTGCTGGAACACGCGGGCGAACAGCCAATGGAGCTGAGCGTGGCGGGAGATTTAGACATTCGCAGCGGCGGTGAACTGAGCCTTAACAGCGAAATATTGCGCGTGAATGCCGGTCAGGGCGATTGCCATATCAACGAAATGCGCTACAGCGGCGAACAGATTTCTGCCTGGGTGAGCCTGTCACGCATTGTGGGTAAAAGCGCCGAGTCAGTATGGCAGAGCGTGACACAAATCAGCCAACACCTGCTGCGCAATACCCGCCATACCGAACAGGTACGCGCCGGACAACTGGATATCAAAGCCGAAGAGTATGCGCGCCTGCATGCGCACAACACGGTTATTACCTCAAAAGCCATCACCAAAATCGATTCTGAACAAATCCATATGGGATAAAGGAGCCAGTATGTTTGCTAACTGCCAGCTAATGGGAATGGATCTCGGGTTCCCCGATGTCTGCCTGACGCCAACGCCGACGCCTACCCCAATCCCATATCCGAATTTTGCGCTGGGCATAACGTCGATACCTGTTGCATTCAATATTTTGTTTATGGGGATGCCCGCACACAATATGGCAACCGTGACACCACTGACCAACGGCGATAACCCTGGGATTGCGACGGGCGTAGCATCCGGCACTGTTATGGGGCCATCCCGCCATCTGACCGCCGCTTTCACGGTACTGCTGAAAGCTACGCCCGCCACACGACTTACCAGCGTCTGTCTGCATAACTCGACCAATGCTCCCGGCTGCCGCCTGGTACCGAGCCAGTTTAAAGTGCTGCTGCTCGCGCCGTAATAAGAAAACTGCAGCCGCTAAAAGCGGCTGCTATAACTATTGCATACAGGGAGTTTCACGATGCAAAACCGTATTACTGCACATCTGCCCGTGGACGGGCTGCTGTTCTGGAAAATGTCAGGCAGCGAGGCGCTTTCCGAGTCCTTTGTACTCAGCGTAACGCTGCTTGGCACGGATGCGCGCATTGACCGCAGCCGCCTGCTTGGGCAGCCCATCACATTGTGTATTCCTGCCCAGAATCTACCGGAGCCGCGTTTTATTAACGGCAAAATCACCCGTGTCGCCGTCAGTCCGGTAGAATTGTCCGGCACGCGTTACGCGGCCTATAAGCTCACCGTCGAATCCGATTTATGGCCCATGATGCGCGATAAAAATCAGCGCATCTTCCAGGAACAAACCGTTCCACAGATTGTGAAAACCCTGCTGAACGAGTACCAGGTCAACGTGGAAGACCGCCTGTCAGAAAGTTACCGCGTGTGGGAATACTGCGTACAGTACCAGGAAAGCAGCTATGCCTTTATCTGCCGCCTGATGGAGCAGGAAGGGATTGGCTTCCACTTTCGCCACGAGCAGGACAGGCACCGACTGGTGCTCACCGACGCCCCTCATCAGTTCAAAAAGTTTCCGGGTTATCAAACCATTCCTTATCACCAGACGCTCTCCGGCGGCACAACAAAGGCCGAAGGGATTGGTCAGTGGACAATGGAAGATGCCGTAACGCCCGGTCTGTACAGTACCGATGACTATGACTTCCGTAAACCCAACGCCTGGCTGCTACAGGCCAGACAAAACCCCGCATCACCGTCACCAGGCAACATCGACGTATATGACTGGCCGGGCCGCTTTGTTGAACATAATCATGGCGAATTTTATGCCCGTATTCGCCAGCAGCGCTGGCAGGTAGAACATCAGAAAATACAGGCCACCGCGACGGCCACCGGTATCGCGCCGGGCAACAGTTTTACCTTGTATAACGCTCCCTTTGCCAGCGACAACGGTGAATTCCTGACTGTGGCCACAACCTATGATTTTGAAGAAAATGCTTACAGCAGCGGCGATACCGAATCCAGACACAATATTGATATGACGGTTATCCCGGCTGACCTGCCTTTTCGCCCCGCAGCCACCACCGAATGGCCGCGCACCTACGGCCCGCAGACAGCGCGCGTCGTCGCTCCTGAAGGGGAGTCCATCTGGACTGATAAATACGGGCGCGTGAAGGTGAAGTTCCACTGGGACCGCCTCGGCAGCGGCGATGAAACCAGCTCCTGCTGGGTGCGCGTTTCCAGCGCCTGGGCAGGACAAGGCTTTGGTGGCGTACAAATCCCCCGCGCGGGCGACGAAGTGGTGATTGACTTTATCAATGGCGACCCGGACCGCCCCATCATCACCGGGCGCGTGTATAACGAAGCCAGTATGCCCCCCTGGGCGCTGCCCGCTGCCGCTACACAAATGGGCTTTATCAGCCGTTCAAAAGACGGCAGCATTGATAATGCCAACGCCCTGCGCTTTGAAGACAAGGCCGGTGCCGAGCAAATCTGGCTGCATGCTGAGCGCAATATGGATACCGAAATCGAAGGTGATGAAACCCATATTGTGGAAGGCAACCGCTATAAGCGTGTGGATGGGAATGAGACCACAAAGATTGGTGGTAACCGCACAGAGACCGTGGACGGTAATGAAAGCATTACGATTCACGGTAACCGGGATGAGGTGGTGGATGGTAATGAAACGATTACGGTTCACGGCGAGCGAGTGGAGACGGTTGACGGGAATGAAGAAATAACGCTTAAGAGCGACCAGAAGATTGCTATTCTTGGGAGCCGTACTGAGCAAGTGGACGTTGATGAGACGATTACGGTTAAGGGGAATCGTACGGAGACGGTGAATGGGAATGAAACGGTTAATATTGACGGAGTTAAGGATGAGACGATAACTGGACACTCAAGCCAGAAGATACTCGGAGGTGAAGACCGATTCATTATGGGTGGTAAAAGTGAAATAATTATTGGCGAACAGTTCGAGCATACTGTGGGAAATTATAACAACATATTACTGGGAGACTCCAGGCAGATTGTTTTAGGGAAGTATAATTTATTTTCACCAACTGATATCACATTAAAAAGCAGCACAAAGGTGGATATTATCGCACCGGAGGTTAATGCTGACGGAACAAAATGGTACAGCACAAAATGGAACGAGACCAGTATAACATTTATACAATCCACCAATATAACTACTGGATTAAACACCACCTTAAATACTATCGCTGTTGAAGCAAATGGGTACAAAGCTGACTTTACACCTTTATCGACATCATTTGAAGACGGTGGGCTAGTGACAAGATGCCTCGGCAACGAAATTAGTATCCGGGCGCTTATCTATCGTGCGGTTGCAATAATGTTAATTCATTAACAAAGGAAGCATTATGCTATTGTTTAGAG
>JALAGK010000512.1 GCA_022712475.1 Enterobacteriaceae bacterium | reverse complement strand
TGGTTTTGTTGCGGATGCTCTTGGTAAGGTCTTTTTCCCCGATGCCAACCCCAGCGTGCAGATGATTGCCGCGCTCGGTACTTTCTCGGTTCCCTTCTTAATTCGTCCATTAGGCGGCCTGTTCTTCGGGATGCTGGGCGATAAATATGGTCGACAAAAAATTCTGGCGATAACCATCGTCATTATGTCGATAAGTACATTCTGTATCGGTCTTATTCCGTCGTATGCCACCATTGGTATCTGGGCGCCGATTCTGCTGCTGCTGTGTAAAATGGCACAGGGGTTTTCGGTCGGGGGGGAATATACCGGCGCTTCGATTTTCGTTGCGGAATATTCACCAGACCGTAAACGTGGTTTTATGGGTAGCTGGCTGGATTTTGGCTCTATTGCTGGTTTTGTGCTGGGTGCGGGCGTGGTGGTGCTACTGTCCACGCTTCTGGGTGAAGCGAACTTCCTCGAATGGGGCTGGCGTATTCCGTTCTTCCTTGCACTGCCGCTTGGCATTATCGGGCTTTACTTGCGTCACGCGCTCGAAGAAACCCCTGCGTTCCAGCAGCACGTTGATAAGCTGGAGCAGGGCGACCGCGAAGGCTTGCAGGATGGTCCGAAAGTCTCTTTTAAAGAGATTGCCACCAAACACTGGCGCAGTCTGCTGGCCTGTATCGGTCTGGTCATTGCCACTAACGTGACCTATTACATGCTGTTGACCTATATGCCGAGCTATTTGTCGCATAACCTGCACTACTCTGAAGACCACGGTGTGCTCATTATTATCGCCATCATGATTGGTATGTTATTTGTACAGCCAGTGATGGGGCTTTTAAGTGACCGCTTCGGTCGTCGTCCTTTCGTTATTTGCGGCAGTGTGGCATTGATTCTGTTCGCCGTCCCCGCCTTTATATTGATTAACAGTAATGTTATTGGCCTGATTTTTGCCGGTCTGCTTATTCTGGCAGTGATCCTTAACTCCTTCACCGGCGTTATGGCGGCCTCTCTGCCAGCCATGTTCCCAACACATATTCGCTACAGCGCGCTGGCGAGTGCCTTTAACATCTCAGTACTAATTGCAGGTCTTACGCCAACGCTTGCGGCATGGTTGGTGGAGAGCACGCAGAATCTCATGATGCCAGGTTACTACCTGATGGTGATTGGTGTGATTGGTCTGATTACCGGTCTGTATATGAAAGAGACGGCCAATAAACCGCTTAAGGGAGCCACGCCTGCGGCGTCAGATATCAATGAAGCCCGTGAAATCCTGCGTGAGCACCACGACAATATTGAGCACAAAATTGAAGACCTGGATCGCGAAATCGCCGAACTGGAAGCAAAGCGTAAAACGCTGGTAGATCAGCACCCGCGTATCAACGAGTAACCTGCCATATTGCCCCGCCGTCCGGCGGGGCGATGCTATCGAATCCGGGTGTATGGAAACTTGTCGCGAATGACACCGTCGTAAAAACGGCCTTTTGAGACAACGCTAAGGAATGTGTGAAACAGGTGTTCTGGTACGCCACGATAGCGATAAATCTTCCCTTCTTTGAACACAATTTCAAGTTCAGCCGTAGCCGGATCGTATCCAATCATGGCAATGCGTGATGAGGTGACCGGGTGGTGAATCATGGCGTCTCCAGGCCACAGGCAAAAAAGGCAGCATGCTTATAACGATACGCAACACAGGCGTACTGACGCAACGTGAAGGCGAAAATTTCGCGTAAATTTCTGGCGCTGCACGTAACGGGGTTTACACTCAAAGGCTTATCTTTGGGAGACTGGATATGAAAGATTATCTCATCGTCGCTATGCTGACCGTGGTGGCGGGCTGGCGCTGGAGTTTACCGGTGATGGGCTTTTTTGGCGCCTGGAGCTTCTGGCGTCGTCGACTGGTGCTGGGATGTCTGTGTGCCGGGCTTTTTATCTGGACGGCGGTGGCAGCCTGGCAGTTTGAAAAATATATGTAAGTGCCGCCGCAGCGGCACGGTCTACGCTTAATGAAGTCCCAGGCGAATCAGCTCAACAGGCTCGAACTGGCCTTCGCAACCTGCCACTTCCACCGTTTTAGAGCGACGCAACTGCTGTGCGCTCATGCCATCTCCATGGATAGCGGTGATGACGCCTGTCTGGCGTGAACCATTTACCATTACGCGGCTGCCGATGGTGATAGGGTTGCGATTACGGTCGTAAGTCATCATGGATATTTCTCCTCTGAATGGATAAAGCGCTTGAGGTGACGACTATTTTGCGATTAATGGCACAGAAAATTTTGATCGCGATCACATGAAAACGAATTGTGTGATGAATGATGTCAGTATGGGTCTGGGACAATAACGAATTACACCCTGTTCTGATAGCGACTGTCAGTCGGTCTTCTTATTATCAGGCAAGGATGAGTGAGAGAGTAAAAATCCATGTTAAAGATGATGTTGGTCACCGCCAGGGACAGAGCGCGCTTGAGCGAAATAACCGCAGTGCTGGTGCGCTACGGCCTGCAGGATATTGTTCGTCTGCTGGGCCTGACCCAGCTGGTGAATCGACTTTCTGGTCGACGTGAAGAATATGAAAAGCAGACCATGCCGGAGCGCCTTCGCCAGGCGCTGGAGGAGTTGGGGCCTACCTTCGTCAAGCTTGGGCAGATTCTGGCAACGCGAACTGACCTGCTGGATCCGATGTGGACCGACGAGCTGGAAAAACTGCACAGCAATGCCACTACGCTGCCATGGGAGGTGCTGTCCGGCCGCATTCATGCTGAGCTTGGTGACGCGCCGGAAAACGTCTTTGCTGAGTTTGATCCACAACCGATTGCCGCAGCATCAATGGCGCAGGTGTATCGTGCCAGATTGCATGGTGGTGAAGAAGTTATTATCAAAGTGCTGCGCCCAGGACTTGAGAAAACCATCCGCGCCGACCTGCGGCTGTTGACCTTTCTGGCTGAATCCCTCGAAGATCAGAGCGAAACGCTGGCGCGCTATCATCCGCGCCGGGTGGTTCTGGCGCTGGCCACTGCACTTAATCATGAACTGGATTTAACGCAGGAGGCTCATAATTGCGAATTAGTCGCGCAGAACTTTGCTGACCAGCCGCAGGTAAAAATACCGAAAATCTACTGGCAGTGGACCACGCCGCATCTACTGGTGCAGGAGTTCCTGCCCGGCGTGACGCCAGAAAGTCCACAGCAGCTGGCAGCGCAAGGATTCAATGGTCCGACGCTTGCGCGTGAAGGGGCAAAGGCCTTTATGCAGATGGTAC
>JALAGK010000511.1 GCA_022712475.1 Enterobacteriaceae bacterium | reverse complement strand
GCAGGTGAGCGTTTGGTGGCGAACTACATCCAGTTTACCCCAGTAGTCTGCCAGCGCCCAGGTCTGGGCTTTGTTGAGCCACATCAGCGGCGTTTCAAAACGCACATCGCGGGCCATACCTAGCGTTACGGCGTGGTTGAGGGCTTTCACAAACTCATCCCGGCAGTCGGGGTAGCCAGAAAAGTCGGTTTCGCACACGCCAGTGATCACCGCGTCGGCCTGCACCTGGTAAGCATAAATCGCGGCCAGCGTCAGAAACAGAATATTGCGGCCGGGTACAAAGGTATTCGGGATGCCGCTGGCGTCAGCGTCATAATCCGGTACCGGAATACTGTCGCGTGTCAGGCTGCTAACCGCCAATTCGTTAAGTAGCGTGACGTCCAGCACTTTGTGCGCGCGAACGCCAAGCGTATGCGCCAGCTCGCGTGCCACGTCAATCTCTGCACGATGACGCTGGCCGTAATCGAAAGTGACGCAGTGAACTTCATCATACTGCGCCAGCGCCTGAATCAGACACGTTGTGGAATCCTGACCGCCGCTAAAAACGACAACTGCGCGTTTCATAGTTCACCTTTGTTTATGTCGGGGGGCGCTATGGTAGCGCCGTGAACCGCCTGCGACCAGCGCTTCATGCATCAGGCGGCGGTAGCCAGACACGGCTGAAGTCAAACCAACCGCGCGCGTTCAGGCGGATGCCATTCACCCCCGGGGGGGCGCTTATCAGATAACGGTAGTGGAACAGCGGCGTTAATACGGCGTCTTCCATAAGCTGATGGAAGACGTGCATCAGTGCTTCATGGCGTGCTTGCACGCCGGGCAGGCGTTGTACCGTATCAAGCCGGGTTTGCAGTTGCTCGTGACCTGTGCTGTGTAAAAGCAGCGGCCATAGCGGATCGCAGCGCAGCCACTGTTCGAGAGTGGCTTCTGCCGCTTCGCCAATCAGCCTGTCACCCATAACAATATCGGCTTCAGCCAGTGCCGGGTTACCGGCCCAGCTTTTAGCATTGTGAAAAACCACCTCCAGCTCGCAGCCGAGCGCGGCCAGGCGGCGGCGCAGTTGCTGGGCCATGACGTGCAGCTCCACCGGCAAGTGGTAAATCAGCCGGAGTTTTGGCGGTAGCGCCACCGGCTCGGCAGTCAGCGGTGGCTGCTCCCAGCCCGGGAGAATGGTGTTACCGGGCGTAATGAGCGATTCGCCAAGCGGCAGCGTATCAATCATATCGCTGTTGTGAATCAGCGCCATCAGCCAGCGTGCCTGTTGTTGCGTCAGGCGCCCCTGTTGGTTAATAGCCAGATAGCAAAAACCGAGGCTGACGCTATGGCTGACAGGGCGCAGTTCGGGTAGTTGTTCTTCATTGCCTATGGCGAGTTGCACGGGATGGCGGCAACTGGTGCCCAGTGCGGTGTCAAATAGTTGCGGGGTTACCCAGAATTCAATGGCGCGCAGTAACGGGTGGTGCAGGTGATAACCGGCATGGTTTTCCAGTCGCAGCAATGCGCTGGCGTGTCCAGCGATGCGAAACGGGCCGCAGCCCTGCGTCTCATCGTCGGGGTGAGCCAGTCGGCTGCAATAGCCCGACAGGCGCCAGGGCAGCCAGTAGTCAGGTTGGTGGAGCGTAAACTGTAAACAGCCAGGGTGAGGCGCGCTTATCTCGCGCACGCTTGCAAACAGCTGCGCCAGACCTGGACGGGTCAGCAGCCGCTGGAAGCTTCTCAGGAGTTGATCGGCGCTTACCGCCTCGCCGTTGTGCCAGCGTAACGTTGGGCGCAGGTAAAAGCGCCAGCTGCAGCCGTCAGGCGAAACATCCCAGTGGTGCGCCATATCAGCGACCGGTTCAGCACAGTCGTCGTCAAAGCGGGTCAGACCGGCAAACACCTCGCTTGCCAGGTGCTGCTCGGCGCGGCCTGGTAAAAAGCCCGGTGTGAGCGGCTCCAGCGGGCGATAATACGGGATGCGCAGCGTGGGAATGTCGTTCTGCCAGCGGCCGCCGAGCAGCGGCTGTAACACCTGGCGCAGTTGCTCTGGCGCAAGCTGCGCCAGATCCAGCGCATTCTGATGCTGGCCACGATCCAGCTCCTGCTCCAGAAGCGTGGCGCGCACGCTCTGCGGGCTGGTCAGAAAGGTGAGTTCTCCACGCCTGGCGCGTCCGGCCTGTGCTCGCCAGGTCAGCCAGCCTGCCTTCTCCAGTTGGCCAAGCAGCGTACGGGCGTGGCGCTCGCTGCAAAAACAGCGCTCGGCAAGCTCGGCTACGGTGACGCGTTGCACTGCGCCGCCGGAAGGCTGCCACAGGCGCTGGAACTGATTAAGACGGTGAAGCAGGCGCATGGAAAATCCGGAACAGTTTTTTGGCAAGTATTCACTATTAGTTCCGCATATGCCAGGCAATACTGATGGCTATCGCGCGCACTGTGAATGATGAGGTAACGATGGCACGACTGGCGGCATTTGATCTTGATGGCACACTGCTGATGCCGGACCACCGGCTGGGCGAACAGACGCGCGCTACACTGCGTCGCCTGCGTGAGCGCGATATTATGCTGACCTTTGCCACAGGCCGCCACTGGCTGGAAATGCCGAATCTGGTCGGTGATTTACTTGAGGACGCCTTTCTGATTACCGGCAACGGCACTCGCGTGCACAACGCCGCCGGTGAGACGCTGTGGCGTCACGATCTGGCACCTGAAGTGGCGGAAATTGTGCTGCACGGCCACTGGGACACCTGCGCCAGTATGCATGTGTTCAACGACAGTGGATGGCTGACCGAGTACGACGTGCCAGCGCTGTTGGACGCTCACGCATATAGCGGTTTTCGCTACCAGTTGGCGGACCCAAAGCAGATTTCTGCGCTGGATGTTACCAAAATTTGTTTTTGCGGTGAGCACGACGAGCTGGTCAGGCTGCGATTACAGCTTAACGAGGCGCTTGGCGAGCGCGCGCATCTTTGTTTCTCCGCGTTTCACTGCCTGGAAGTGCTGCCGCCTGGCTGCAATAAAGGTTCTGCGCTGGCCGTGTTGGGGGCGCACCTTGATGTCGCGCTTGCCGACTGCATGGCATTTGGGGATGCCATGAACGACTGTGAAATGTTGGGCTCGATTGGGCAAGGCCTGATTATGGGCAACGACATGCCGCAGATAAAACGTCAGTAACCCCACCTACCGG
>JALAGK010000055.1 GCA_022712475.1 Enterobacteriaceae bacterium | reverse complement strand
CCAGGCAACGAGCCTGGCGCAAAAGGGATGAACAGAAAAATAAAGGTCAGTATCAGGGTTTGGTGATTCTTTTTACGTCGATTTCTACGGAGTTCCAGTCTTTATCTACTTCACCCTCAAGACGGACCTTGTCCTGAGGATTGACCGTCAGGCCGCGCCAGTCTTTATCATCAATTTCTACATTAATCGTGCCGCTACGGTCACGGAATTCATACAACTCATCGCCCACTTTGCGCACGAGGTTGCCTTCGAGCACTACCCAGCTGTCGTCGCGCATGCTTTTGGCCTGCTCAACAGTGGTGGTGGCCACATCAGGCCCGTTAAAACCACCTTGCTGCTGACTGTTAGTGTTAGCCGGACCGGTGAAGCCACCATTTTGGGCCATGGCTGGCGCTGCGGTGATGGCAGCGGTACTCAGCAAAAGCGCCAGGATATGTTTTTTCATTGTTAATCTCCGTACATAGAACAAAGGGCATAGCTGGTGTGTATCACCTTAACAATGCCATACTCTGCTCCCTCATTCTTACGGCAACCTTAACAATTAATGTGTTATCCCTCTGATTATGATAATGACGGCTACCTGAAGCTGCCGTGGCTGTTTTGGCTGGTACTGGTGCTTCAGGCGAGAACCTGGGTTCTGCTTGTTGTGGCGGGCGCCTCGCGCGAGCAGGGAGAGGCAATATTGTCGCTGTTTTATCCGGACAGACAGGCGTTCTGGCTGGGCTTATGCGCAGGCCTACCCGCAGCGGCGGCGTTTTTGCTGAGTGGGCGACGCCAGCGTTTTCCGCAGTTATGGCAGACGTGGCAATATGTGCTTATCGTGACACAATTGGCGCTGCTTACCTGGCAAGTCACACTCATGTTACAGAACGAAACGAGTGGTATTGTTGCAGGAGGGCTAATAGCGCTGGATATCCTGGCTCTTGGATGGCTGGCATTGAGCCGCTATCTGCGGGCTTGTTTTTCCACGGAGCAGAGCTGAGGCGGCACATCCCGTGCCACAGGGACTCTACTGCGCGAGATGATGATAAGGAAAGATAAATGAAAGTGACGCATCTGGTTTTAACGGGTGGCATGGTGTTGCTGCTCAGTGGGTGTTCCACGCTGTCGCGCATGGCGCCGTGGAACTGGTTTGGTTCATCGCTAACGGTAAGCGAACAGGGTGTGGGTGGCGTGACGGGTGAGACCGCAATGGATGACGCGGCCATTGCCGATGGCCTCAATGGCGATTACCGGTTGGTATGTGGTATGCGCATCGTCGCAGGTCAGCCGGTGAGCTACTACGAAGCATTCAGGGACGATAAAACGGCACTGTTGTTTAACGGCGAGAACGGTAAAGTCAGCCGTATAGAAGTACTGGATAAGGATATTGCAACCGATAAGGGCGTGAAAATTGGCACGCCGTTTAGCGAGCTTTACAGTAAAGCGTTTGGTGCTTGTCAGCCGGGTACGGGGGTAGATGCGCAAATAGTTGAATGTAAAGCGCCGCAGAGTAACCATCTCAATTACCACTTCAGCGGCGAATGGCGCGGCCCAGAAGGGCTTATCCCTCCGGATGACACATTAAAGAACTGGACGATTACCAAAATCGTCTGGCACCGGTAAAATCATCGCGCATTTTTGCGCCGCCGCAAGGCGGCGGCGCGATAAGTCCATACAATAACCCCCCAGTTACGCCACCGCCGGTGGCTTTTTGTTCTTCAGGAGGAGTCATGTCCCGGGTGCAGAGTGGCATTTTGCCAGAACATTGTCGTGCCGCCATTTGGCTTGAGGCGCGTTTTCAGGGCGATTTTGCGGCGCTTAAGCAAGGTTGTAAAACGTTTATCCAGAAGCTGGACGCCCTTCAACAGCAGTTTCCTGATGCGCGTGTGGGTGCAACGGTGGCGTTTGGCCACGACTTATGGCGCGATTTAAGCGGCGGTAAAGGGGCGGAAGAACTCAAGAATTTTACACCGTTGGGTAAAGGGCTTGCCCCGGCCACACAGCATGATGTGATGATTCATATCCTTTCATGGCGCCATGACGTTAACTTCAGTGCAGCCCAGGCCGCATTGGCGGCGTTTGGCGATACGCTGAAGATTGAAGAAGAAGTGCACGGTTTCCGCTGGGTTGAAGAGCGCGATCTCAGCGGCTTTGTGGACGGCACTGAAAACCCAACCGGTGAAGAACTGCGTCGCAGCGTTGCGGTTATTAATGGCGGTGTGGATGACGGCGGCAGCTATGTGCTGACCCAGCGCTGGGAGCACAACCTGACCCAGTTCAACCGTTTTAGCGTGTCTGAGCAAGAGAAGATCATAGGGCGGACCAAAGTGGCAAACGAAGAGCTTGAGGGCGACGAACGCCTGGATACTTCGCATCTGGGCCGCGTGGATTTGAAAGAAAACGGCGCAGGGCTCAAGATTGTGCGCCAGAGTCTACCTTACGGCACCGCCAGCGGCACCCACGGCCTGTACTTCATTGCCTACTGTGCCCGCCTGCATAATATTGAGCAGCAGCTTCTGAGCATGTTTGGCGAACGAGACGGCAAGCGCGATGCCATGCTGCGTTTCACCAAACCGGTGACCGGCGCGTACTGGTTTGCTCCCTCTCTCGATACCCTGCTTTCGCTGTAATTCTGCCTGCTGCCAGCGCATTTTCGTGCGCTGGTGGCCTTATATTCTTTTGCGCTTGTAAATCACCAAACGGTATATAAAAGCGTTACTGTTTTGCTACTCGTTATAAATAAACTGATAACCGGATTTTCGGTTTTCGGCGTTATGTTTATAAGGGTGGAGAATGGCCGCTACATCAGTCAAAAAAATAAGGAACGCGCTTGCTGCTACGTTGTTGCTGGTAGGGCAGGTTCAGGCAACCGAGCTGCTCAACAGCTCCTATGACGTCTCACGCGAGCTTTTTAGCGCGCTTAATCCGCCTTTTGAACAGCAGTGGGCACAGGAAAACGGTGGCGATAAGCTCACCATCAAGCAATCCCACGGCGGGTCGTCAAAACAGGCGCTGTCCATCTTACAGGGTTTAAAAGCGGACGTTGTCACTTATAACCAGGTAACCGATGTGCAGATTCTGCACGATCGCGGCAAACTGGTGGCCGCTGACTGGCAAAGCCGCCTGCCAAATCATAGCTCACCGTTCTATTCCACTATGGCGTTCCTGGTGCGTAAGGGGAACCCAAAGAATATCCACGACTGGAGCGACCTTGTGCGCTCTGATGTGAAACTCATTTTCCCTAACCCGAAAACCTCCGGCAACGCGCGTTACACCTTTCTGGCTGCATGGGGTGCTGCCGACAAAGCCGACGGTGGCGACAAGGCCAAAACCGAACAATACATG
>JALAGK010000510.1 GCA_022712475.1 Enterobacteriaceae bacterium | reverse complement strand
GCTTAAGGTTTTCCTGGATAATCGGCAGGTCGCCAAACAGATAGCCTGCATAGGTAAACAGCAGTACCCACAGCAGCGCGCCAATGACATTGTAGGCGGCAAAATGGCGATACGACATATGCCCCATTCCTGCCACAAACGGCGCAAAAGTACGCACAATCGGGACAAAACGCGCCAGAATAATGGTTTTACCGCCGTGCTTTTCATAAAACGCATGGGTTTTATCAAGATAGCTGCGGCGGAAAATCTTTGAGTTCGGGTTACTGAAAAGCCGTTCGCCAAACAAACGGCCAATGGTGTAGTTCACCGCATCACCAATAATGGCAGCAGCGACCATTAGCGCTACCATCAGATGCACATTTAAATCGTTACCCGGCAGCGCGGAAATCGCGCCTGCGACAAACAGCAGCGAATCCCCCGGCAGGAACGGCGTGACCACAAGCCCCGTTTCGCAAAAAAGAATCAGGAACAGAATTGCGTAGACCCACACGCCATATTGCGCCACCATTTCGGCCAGGTGTACGTCAATATGCAGAATAAAATCAATAACAAAGCGGATAAAATCCATCGTAATTCTTTCCTCTGAAAACGTCAGTCTGCCAGAAAAAGTGGCCCCATTGGAGGCTGTGGCAGTGCAAATTCTGTTGGGTAATCCACGCAGACCAGATACAGTCCCTCGGCGCGAGCCGTTACGCCTGCCAGTGTGCGATCTTTTGCCGCCAGCAGTTCGGCCATCCATTCCTCAGGGCGGTTACCACAACCAATCTCCATCAGACTGCCCACGATATTGCGCACCATATGATGGACGAAAGCGTTAGCTTTAATATCCACCACCACGTAATTCCCGTAGCGCGCCACATCGATATGCATCAGGTTACGCCACGGCGTGCGTGACTGACACTGCACGGCGCGAAACGACGTGAAATCATTCTCGCCCAGTAGGCACTGTGCGGCGCGGTGCATACGTTCTTCGTCCAGCGGTGCGTGATAATGGGTAATCCCCTGCTGCAGTACTGCCGGGCGCAGGCGATGGTTGTAGATAATATAGCGATAGCGGCGTGCCGTAGCGCTGAAACGAGCATGAAAATGCTCAGGTACCGCTTTTACCCAACGCACGGCGATATCAGCAGGTAGGTTGGCGTTGGCGCCAAGCGTCCACGCTGCGTCCTGGCGCTGCGCACGGGTTTCAAAATGCACCACCTGCCCGGTGGCATGCACGCCTGCATCAGTACGCCCGGCACAAAATACAGCAATGGGTTCTGCCGCAATTTGCGAGAGCACCTTTTCCAGCTTCTCCTGCACGCTGCGCACTTCACGCTGGCGCTGCCAGCCGTAATATTTACTGCCATCGTACTCAATGCCGAGCGCAATTTTCTGCACCGGTATGTCCTGCTGCTCCATCAGTACAGATACTCCTGCACCAGCTTCTCGGCGATTTTGAGCGCCATCAGCGCCCCCCCAAAGCGGACATTATCAGCAACCGACCAGAACTGAATTTGCTCCGGCATACCGTAATCGTTACGCACGCAGCCAATGGAAAGGTGGACGCTGCCGGAGGCGTCACCCACCTGGGTCGGGAAATCATTTTCATCAGACAGTTCAATGTCTTCACCGCGGGCAAAGGCGTCACGCGCCTCTTCCGCCGCCAACGGGCGCAGCGCTTCCACGCTGACCATTTGAGCATGGCCATAAAACACCGGCGCCTGTACGCAACTTGCTGAAATCATCAGCCCATCGTCCTGCAAAATTTTGCGTGTTTCATCAACGATCCGACGCTCTTCACGCACGCTGCCTTCGCTGTCTGGCAGCAGCGGCAACAGGTTAAAGGCAAGCTGGCGACCAAAGTGGTCGTCTTCATCAATCGGCATGCCGTTAAGCAGGCGCGCACTTTGTCCGGCCAGCGCATCCACCGCGACTTTACCGTAAGCCGAGGCAGACAGCAGGCTGGTGACCTGCACGCGGGACAGACCGCCGTCGTCAATAATCGGCTTTATGGCCGTCAGCAACTGGCTGGTAAGGCTGTGGGCTGAAGCAATAATATTGCGGTTGCGGTAGTCAGCCAGCACAAACGGATTGACCTCCGGCACCACCAGCGGCACATCCGGATCGAGGGCGAAAATACCGCTGGTGTCAATCACCAGACAACCCGCGTTAGCAGCTTCATCAGCATAACGCGCCGATGCTTGCGCCCCGGCAACAAAAAACGCCAGCTGTGCGCGGGTCCAGTCAAACTCCTGCACATCCTCAACCAGGATGCTTCTGCCCGTAAAACGCAGTTTCTCGCCTGCGCTCTCGGTATGCGCCAGTAAGCTCAACTCGCCCACCGGGAACTGACGCTCAGCCAACAGTTCAAGCAACGCTTCGCCTACGGCACCCGTGGCACCCAATATGGCGATATTCCAGCCTTCAGACATGGTGGTTTACTCCAGAAAACGCAGTTGCCCGCCAGTGCGGGCAACAGAAATGAGGTTAACGAATCGGATGATGAACGGCGTTAAAGCCGAGCTGCTTCAACAGCGTTGCCGTCGCGGCGTCGTCGCATAACACATACAGCGAAGACCACTCACGGCGCTCACGATAGTGCTTGCGTAATTTATCAAATTCACCCGGTTGACCTGCCACGTGACGCAGCAGCGCATCGTCGCGGCGCACATCATACACCAGATGAACCAACCTTTTTAGCGTACTCTCATCAAGTTTACCGTGCAGCGCAAGGCGACTTACCTCAGGCGTAGGCAGGAGCGTATCAAGCGCCACCTGGTGCGGCGTGCCGAGAAATTCACTGAACGCTTCAAATACCTGCGTAGTGCCGCGCGCCTTGCCTTCCAGCGTGTAACCGGCAATATGGGCCGTGCCGATATCCACTTTCTCAAGCAGCGCAACGTTAAGATCCGGTTCCGGCTCCCACACATCAAGCACCGTACTCAGATGCTGGCCGGATTGCAGACGGGCTAACAACGCGGCATTGTCCACCACCGGTCCACGGCAGGCATTAATCAGAATAGCCCCAGGTTTAAGTGCGCCGATCAGCGTCTCATCGGCCATGTGCCAGGTCTTGTAAGGGCCATCGTTGTAAAGCGGCGTGTGGAAAGTCAGCACATCCGCTTCACGCACCAGCTCATCGAGTGTCCGAAAATCACCCGCAGCACCGGCATCTTTACGCGGCGGGTCGC
>JALAGK010000509.1 GCA_022712475.1 Enterobacteriaceae bacterium | reverse complement strand
CCCGCCGACGGTACGTACCACGTTTATGGGGCTCTATGGCGTGGATTCGCCGCTGCCGTCCGGTTATCTGGACGATATCGCCCAGCGTCGTGAAGGGCACGATGCGCTGGCGCATTTTCTCGATATCTTCAACCACCGGGTGATGACCCAGTTTTACCGCATCTGGCGCAAGTACTCGTACCCGGCAACCTTTGAGGCAGGCGGTACGGACGCCACGTCACAGTGCCTGCTGGGGTTAATGGGTATGGGTATTCCCGGTACCGGCAGGCATATCGCCACGCCGGTGTCGCGCTTCCTGGCACTGCTGGGCATTATGCGCCAGCCGGGGCGCACGGCGGAGGGCGTACAGGCGCTGGTCAGGCAGCTTACCCATAACACCCGGGCCGTCGTGACACCGCATTGCCCACGTCGTGTTCAGGTGGCACAACCTGCGGTGTTCTCATGCAAATCCCCGGCCCGCCTGGACGGGCGCACCATTATGGGCAGCACGGCGGTGGACGTGAACAGCCAGTTGCTGATTGCGCTGCATACTGACGATGAGCAGGACGCACAGCGCTGGCTACCCGGTGGTGAGCTGTACGCTGATTTGCACATCATGCTGCGGGTCTATCTGGGCTGGCGCTACCGGGCACGCATCACGCTCACCGTACCGACAAAACTACTGCCCCCGGCACAGCTCGGTGACAATCGCCTGCGCGCCGGGCTGACCGCCGTTATCGGCCTGCGGGCAGACCGCCTGCCACCGGGCATGCCGGAGTATTACACCGTGGTACTGGGCCACTATCAGGGTTTAGCGCCCGCTATTCATCAGGAAGGACAAAAACGTGTTACGTATCGCTTTTAAACCGGCGTTGCTGTTATGCACGGCGGCTTTGCTTGCTGGCTGTGGCCTGACTCAGACGGTGTCAGACGCCACGGTGAGTGCCACCAAATCCATTTTCTACAAACAAATTAAAACCCTGCGTCTGGACTTCCGGGGCCGTGAGGCACTGAACATGGACAGACGCGAAAGCAGTTCTCCGTCACAGCCGGTAATGGTGCGCGTGTGGCAACTGCGTGACCGCAAAGGGTTTGATGATGCGGTCTATCAGCAACTGGTCAATGACGGCGAAACCCAGTTAGGGGATGCGCTACTGGCCAGCCGCTCCCTGGTGGTAAAACCGGGTATGGCAGCATCGCTGACCATGCCGATGGAGGCAGACGCGGAGTTTGTGGCGGTGGTGGCACTGTTCCGCGATCCGGACACAGACAAAGAGCGCTGGCGGCTGGTGCTGACCCGTGAAGACCTCGACCCCGACAAGGCGCGCACCATTGAGGTGGGCGAGCGCGAGCTGGTTCTGGTGGCGGAGAAGAAGTAAAGACGTAGTGTCAGCAAGGGCATTCGTTTTATAACGTAAATAGCCAGGATGTGAGCCCTGGCTATTTTTTTGTCTTTTCGTTGCTGCGTAGAAGGTATTTATAAGTATTAGTCCAACCTTAGGTCTTTTACATTTCCCCGCTCCGTTTGCGACATTTTCACCAGACTATGCAAGATGAAATATTAACCTTGCCGCCCCAACTACACATGGGAAGATGAGTAATAAAAAAAGCAGTGCGGCTTTTTAATAAAAACAATGAGTTATTACTGTCGTGTGAGGTGAGGAAAGCATTTATCTTATGTCCGTCTAATGGTTTGGTGCCGATGAGAAACATCACCATTAATTCTGAAGTTGTTCCTCAGCATCTTTTTTGAAAGTGAGGGGAGAGATAAACGTAACGGCAAGATGGCTTTCGGATAAATGAATAAGATTGGTTTGGGCAAGTTATCAGAAGTCCATTTTAAACTATGACGTTAGTCTTTCTTAATAAAGTGAGGAAAGTCGTGTGCTAAGTTTGGTTAGGGCTTTTTTTGGGATGTTTCCAGGTGTCGCGATGTTTTTTATTGGCAAATTGAGTTGATGTTTTTATTATTTCTCCAGGCATTGTTAAAGTCACTAATTTCGAAGGTTTTTTACACGCTATGATTTGTTGAAATAGTTCACATCATTGATGGCTTTGCATGTGGACTATTTCACAATGGAGTGAAATCACTGTAGAAACCAACCTATTTTTCTAACCTCAAATTCATTCGCTGGCTGGTCTGAATACCCTGTACTACAGTTGTTATCTACCTGTTGCCACGCGTTTCGTGGCGTAGTGCTAAAACTGGGCTACTGAGTAATTGGAAGAGGTACGCTGGTAATGATTTGGATGGTTCACTCAACATTAGTCTGTCCTTATACGGCTACGGCATTTTCGAATATACAGTCGCTGAAAAATCTGCGACTTGTTATCTGGTATAGCCCTAGCCCGCTATTGAGAGCCGGGGATATTGTTCAAACGACAAAAAATGGATTCATTATTAATCGCGAATATTATCCCTTTAGCGTTTATAAAATTAATCCATACAATAAATCCTGGTGGCAGGCTCTGCAATCGAGGTTGGCTTGTCCGTGTAACAACACCCTAAATCCCGAAGTCTGTACGTTTCAGGGTAAATGTCATTTTCCTGTTTGTCCTTATGGCAT
>JALAGK010000508.1 GCA_022712475.1 Enterobacteriaceae bacterium | reverse complement strand
GTGTACGTAATTGCATATCCACTCCTTATCCTCACGCCAGAAGGCGCTGATACCCATGTGTGCTGTTTGTTGTTGTTGTGTTGGCGCGGGGTTTAAAACCGCTGCCAGCCAGTCATCATTTAGCCTGGTTTACTGTCGGTATTTTGCTAATTATTTGTTTGGTTTTGCGAGGAGTGCCGCACCGTTATGAGGCAGCGGACAGTGGCTGCACTATGAGTGTGCATAACAGGGCGCATTTTGACGCACAGCGTTCACGACTCGCTTAGTTGCGGCAGGAGCACCGCATCATCAGGCGATGTTTTGCAAAAGCTGTGCCAGCGGTGAAGAAGAAAACGCCTCTTTAGCGAAAGAGGCGTGGGAAGGCTTAGCGAGGTGTGCGGCGGGTCAGGAAGAGTGCGGTCGCACCGAACAGCAATGTGAGTATCCACACTGGCCAACCACCTACGTAAGCATAAGGCGTGAGGCCACGGGTTGGCGTCACCTGTGCGCTTAGTACGTCGCGGGTGAACTGTGGCAGCATCTTCTGTACGCTGCCGTCAGGGGCAATAATTGCCGTCACGCCGTTATTTGTGCTGCGCAATAGCGGGCGCGCCAGTTCCAGCGCGCGCATGCGTGCCATCTGGAAGTGCTGCCACGGGCCGATAGAGTGACCAAACCAGGCGTCATTGGATATTGTGAGCAGGAAGTCCGTGTCAGGGCGGAAGTTATCCCTGACTTGCTCACCGAGAATGATTTCATAACAAATTGCGGCGGTGAGTTTCATACCGCGCGTTTCCAACTGAGGCTGTACGCGCGGACCACGGCTGAAAGAGGACATTGGCAGGTCAAAGAACGGTGCCAGTGGGCGCAGAATGCTTTCCAGTGGTACAAACTCGCCAAACGGCACCAGATGGTTTTTGTTGTAGCGATCTTTCGAACTATAGCTGTACGGGCTGCCTTCACCCAGCGTGATAATACTGTTGTAAGTATCGTAACGGTTCTGGTCGTTACGGCGGGCATCGACAATGCCGGTAATCATGGCGCTGTTGCGCTCACGCAACAT
The DNA here is from genome assembly GCA_022712475.1 of Enterobacteriaceae bacterium. GTDB lineage: Bacteria > Pseudomonadota > Gammaproteobacteria > Enterobacterales > Enterobacteriaceae > Tenebrionibacter. The sequence goes on along the minus strand of JALAGK010000508.1, from coordinate 1,992 downwards.
ACCGTCCAGTGAGGTTAAAAAGCGCTGCTGGTTGATTTCCAAATCAGGAATAGCGGACTCCGGCCAGATAATCAGCTGCGACTGGCCGAGCACCGGCTGGGTTTTATCAAGATAAATGCGCAGTGTATTAAGCAGTTGGCCTTCTTCCCACTTCATGGATTGAGGAATATTGCCCTGCACCAGACTCACGTTAATGGTGCGGTCGTTCTGCGGCTGGAACCACTGCACGTAGCGCAGCGGCCAGGGCAGCGCCAGCAGCAGCGCGGCTACCAGGCCAACACGCCAGCAGCGTTTCACGCACGCCAGCACGATGAGTCCGGCGATAATCATCAGCAGGAAATTAATGGCTTCTACGCCCAACAGCGGAGCAATACCTTTGAGCGGGCCGTCAATCTGGCTGTAGCCAAACTGTAACCACGGGAAGCCGGTCAGCACCCAGCCGCGCAGGAACTCAGTAACCTGCCACAGTGCTGGTGCGGCAAGGGCCAGGCGCCAGAGGCTGGTTTTTGGCCACAGACGACTTAAGAGCCCAGCAAACAGACCGGTGTAAAGCGACAGATAGGCAGCAAGCAGCACCACCAGAAATACATTGATAACGCCAGGCATACCGCCAAACTGGGCGATGCTGACGTAAACCCAGTTAATGCCGGTGCCAAAGAGCCCCATGCCCCAGAAAAAACCAATCCAGGCGCTTTGTATCGGGCGACGGTTGAGGGTTAACCCTTGCAGGCCTGCCAGCGCAATGAGTGCCGCGGGCCAAAAGTCATACGGCGAAAAGGCCAGCGTTCCGCTGGCCCCGAAGAGAAGCGCCAGCGGCAGGCGCGCGCGCTGGCGTTGAAGCAGTGAGCGAAGCTCCATTGCGTTATTCTTCCAGTTTAGGTGGCGGCGAATCATCCGGCAGTTTGACGTGAACCTGAATAATGCGTCGGCTGTCGGCCATCGCCACCTTAAACTGGTAGCCGTCTATCTCAATGGCCTCACCGCGCGCTGGCAGGTGGCCGAAGGCCTGCATCACCAAACCGCCGATGGTATCTACTTCTTCATCGCTGAAGTGGGTGCCAAAGGTATCGTTAAAATCTTCGATAGGCGCCAGCGCACGCACGGTCCATGTGTGACGGCTGAGCTGGCGAAATTCAATATCATCTTCTTCGTCGTACTCATCTTCGATTTCGCCGACGATAAGTTCAAGAATATCTTCAATGGTCACAAGGCCGGAAACGCCACCGAACTCGTCGATGACAATCGCCATGTGATAGCGCTGGGAGCGGAACTCTTTAAGCATGCGGTCCACGCGTTTGCTCTCCGGCACAACCACCGCCGGGCGCAATACTTTGTCCATGCTAAACGGCTCGGCATCGCTGCGCATAAACGGCAGCAGGTCCTTCGCCATCAGAATCCCTTCAATGTGATCTTTATCTTCGCTGATGACCGGGAAGCGCGAGTGGGCAGACTCGATGATGACATCAAGGCATTCATCCAGGCTTTGGTTGCGCTTTAGCGTGATCATCTGGGAACGTGGGATCATAATATCGCGCACGCGTTGGTCGGCGATATCCATTACCCCTTCAAGCATATCGCGGGTATCCTGGTCGATAAGCTCGTTCTGTTCAGAATCACGGATTAGCTCCAGCAGTTCGTCGCGGTTTTTGGGTTCACCGTGGAAAAGCTGGCTGAGAATAAGGGAGAAAAAGCCCTTTTTAGTGGAGGTGTCGCTACTGTGAGAATTGTCGTCGCTCATGGCGTAAGGGGTTGGGTCTCTTGTTAGTTTATTCACTGTCGCTGCGGGTAAACGCACGCTGCGGCGGTATATTGTACCAGTGTGGCCTGATGCCGTCGCACAGGCTACTCTTTCTCGGCAATGTACGGGTCAGCGTAACCAAGAGCAAGCATTATCTCTGTTTCCAGCGCTTCCATCTCTTCGGCTTCGTCATCGTCGATATGGTCATAGCCAAGCAGGTGCAGGCTGCCATGTACCACCATATGCGCCCAGTG
>JALAGK010000507.1 GCA_022712475.1 Enterobacteriaceae bacterium | reverse complement strand
CCTCTCGCCAGATTCTGGACCGCCTGAACAAAGATCTGGTTCACAACGTGGCGCTGCGTGTTGAAGAAACCGAAGACCCGGATGCATTCCGCGTGTCAGGTCGTGGTGAACTGCACCTGTCTGTTCTTATTGAGAACATGCGTCGTGAAGGTTTCGAACTGGCGGTATCTCGCCCGAAAGTTATCTTCCGTGAAATCGATGGCCGCCGTCAGGAGCCGTTCGAGCAGGTGACGCTGGATATCGAAGAACAGAACCAGGGTTCCGTGATGGAAGCGCTGGGTCTGCGTAAGGGCGACCTGCGTGACATGATGCCGGACGGCAAAGGCCGTGTGCGTCTTGATTACATCATCCCGAGCCGTGGTCTTATTGGTTTCCGTACCGAGTTCATGACCATGACTTCCGGTACCGGTCTGCTGTACTCCACCTTCAGCCACTATGACGATATTCGTCCAGGTGAAATCGGCCAGCGTCAGAACGGCGTACTGATTTCTAACGGCCAGGGTAAAGCAGTAGCTTATGCCCTGTACAGCCTGCAGGACCGCGGTAAGCTGTTCCTGGGGCACGGTGCTGAAGTCTATGAAGGCCAGATCATCGGTATTCACAGCCGTTCTAACGACCTGACCGTGCACTGCCTGACCGGTAAGAAGCTGACCAACATGCGCGCTTCCGGTACTGACGAAGCCACCACCCTGTCTCCGCCTATCAAAATGACGCTGGAGCAGGCGCTGGAGTTCATCGATGACGACGAACTGGTAGAAGTCACGCCGACCTCTATTCGTCTGCGTAAGCGCCACCTGACGGAAAACGACCGTCGCCGCGCGAACCGTGGTCCGAAAGAGTAAGCTGCATCTGTAACGTGAAAGACCCTGCTTCGGCGGGGTTTTTTTATGCCTGTGGTTTAAGTGGCCGCGTGATCCCGCATAGAAATGAGTAAGCAATTGCAGATCAGGAGTGTGTGTATTTCAAGGTGGTCTATTGTCGGTTTTCCAAAAAAAGGGGAAAAATGGGAGGGAACCCATAAAACAAAAATGCTTTATTAAAGGGCTAATTCATTGTTTAGCGCAAAATTTAATTTTCCCCTTCTTAATCTTCTCTGGCAGCGCGAACCGATGGTTCCAGCATGGAGATAATTTTCACAAATGTCCTTAGCGGGAACATCCGTTAATATCCAGTATTCTCGGTACTATTTTTTCCAGGATAGTGACTAATTCGGGAGCCATAAAGGCATAGTCGTCTGGGATATCGAGCACGTGGAGAGGTTTTTGTTCGATAAGGCGGCGATATTCAGCAAGTAACCGGGTTTTGTGTTTCTGTTCCATTACGCAAATAACATCAGCCCAACGGAGCAGATCGTAAGACACTGATTTTTTAGCATTCCGGCTGGTGCCTGCAGAACGAACGGCAAGCCCTGGATAACGACGGAACACTTGTTCCGCCGTAGGGCTTCGCCATTGATTACGACTGCATATAAAAAGGACGTTCGTTGGCAAATTGATACTCTTCCAGGCCGCGTTTTGCCAATTGTTGCGTGGTTATACGTGGATACTCAATTCCCAGTTGTACGGCACGCGACAGTTTGTCAGAACGTGTGTAGAGCATCTTCCAGTTTTTTTCGCCACGAAAATGTAAAAGCGCGGTGTGAACATCACGGGATTTATTGCGTTGCTTTTGAGCAATTCGCCAACCCCGGTTACGGGCAATTTTCATTGTTTTTCTCTCTCAAATTGATCGGGTTTAGCAGCCGCGATAATACGGAGAGTAAAAACAGTATGATTTTAGAACATCAACTGATGTTAAATCCAGCACAAAAGTGATTCCTTCATTCCTGGCTGTTTATCCTTAACCGCCTGATAAGCAGTGAAAAGGACAAGGCTGAGCTGGTGGTGCATTGCTTTCGTTCCTGTTCGTTCATCTGACCGACTTATGCCGTTTATTCTTCAGTCTTCTTTGAATATCACTGAGGTCATATACCTACTGGACGTCAGGTTGCCGCGTTCATGAGATGAGATTATCTGTTAACCTCAAACGCCTTAATATGGATAATTTCCAGACTCCAGGCGGATACCCATAACAAGGAGAAAACATGAAAATTTCCCGCGTGGGCGAAGCGCCTGATTACCGCTTTTCGCTGGCAAATGAGCGCACCTTTCTGGCGTGGATCCGCACCGCGCTGGGGTTTCTGGCCGCAGGCGTTGGTCTTGATCAGTTAGCACCAGACTTTGCTACGCCGTTGGTGCGCGAGGCTGTTGCGCTGCTGTTGTGCGTATTTGCCGGGCTGCTGGCTGTGTGGGGTTATTTGCGCTGGCTGCGTAACGAAAAAGCGATGCGTTTGCGTATAGATTTGCCCTACACCCGGGCGTTACCGGTTATTAGCGCTGTCATGGTGCTAGCGGCAGTGATTGTGATTGCGATGGTGCTGTATGCCGGATAGCCGCCGGGCGCGGCGCGCGGCCGACCCGGGCTTACAGCCAGAACGCACGTCGCTTGCCTGGTTGCGCACGCTGTTGGGTTACGGGGCTCTGCTGGCGCTGGCGCTGCGTCACGCCTGGTATGAGGCCGGGGCGCTGTTCTGGGCTGCGCTGGTGATTCTGTTGATGGTGGCAGGATTAATTTACGGCTATGCGCGTGAGCGGAATCTGATGGACATCGTGCTGGAAGATTTCGCAGCGCCACGCGCGGTACGGGCGAAGCTACTGGTTGCGCTGGCGGTGCTGTTACTGGCAATTATTTTTGCTGTACTACATGTGCGCCAGCTGATGCTTTTGTGGGAGATATAAATGGGCGGCGCGGGCGCGCCGCCGTGAGTGGAGACATTATACCGCCTGGCCGTGGCGCTGCTCGCGATGCGCAAGCGGTAGCCAGCACAGCAGAATCACCATTGCCATTGCCGTCATCAGCATGCCGAGGCTGAACTGGCCGTTTTGCGGCAGCGTGGCAGAAAATGAGGCCAGCGCACCGGCACCGCTGTTTTGCAGCCCACCAATCAGTGCGCCCGCCGTGCCTGCCAGAAACGGGAAGGGCTCCATCGCGCCGCTGGTCGCCAGCGGGAACAGCATGCCAGCGCCAAAGAAAAACAGCGCTGCCGGAATCAGCAGTGTCCAGACGTTCATCACGCCAAACCAGCCAGGGGTCCACATCATCACACCGGCCAGCACGCAGCTCATTACCGCCTGCCACATGAGCGAATTGAAACGTCGGTTGGGGCGCCCGGCAAACCAAGCTCCAAAGAAGGCCGCCGGGATCGGTAGAATAAACAGAATGCTGACCGACAGGCTGTCATAACCCAGAGCTGCACCCAGCAGCACGCCAGAGCAGGCTTCAAAGGCCGCAACCCCCGCAAGGCCGCCAATCAGCATCAGCAGATAGCAGTTAAACGGCAGATTGCCGAACAGCGTGCGGTAGCTGGTGAGCAGGCGCGTGCGCGGTGCCTGCGCCGGTCGGGTTTCCGGCATCAGGAAAAACAGGCTCAGGGTGACAATCAGGCAGGCGATAAGCAGGAAAGCGTAGCAGGCGCGCCAGCCCCAGGCGGTATCCAACAGGCCGCCAATCAGCGGTGCCAGTAACGGACTGACCAGAATACCCATATTCAGCAGGCTGTTGGCATGGCGCAACGCCGGGCCCTCATAGAGATCCCGCGGCAGCGTTCGCGCCATTACGCCCGCTACGCCGGTACCGCAGCCCTGCAATGCGCTGGCAGCAATCAGTACCGTCAGGCTGTGGGTGGTGAGTGCTACCACGGTCGCGGCCATAAATATCGCCATGCCGACCAGAATCACCGGGCGACGGCCCACGCGGTCGGAGACTGGACCGTAAATCAGCTGCGAGCCGCCGTAGGTCAGCAGATAAGCGGCCATCACGCCCTGCACGGCACCTTCACGTACATGAAGACTTTGAGCGATACCGGCAATCGCCGGAATATAAATGGTTTGTGCCATCTGCCCAACTGCGACCAGCAGAATAAGCATCAGCAGCAGATGACGGCTGGCTAACGTTTTCATAAGGGGTAGTTAATCTGGTTTGAAAAGCGTATCGGAATGTTTTTGTGTGGTGAAATCTACCACAAGCCAATAGTTTAATAAAATATTGAACTATTGTTTGCGCAAAATGGTAGTGTAAAGTTTTTGTGTGGGTTGGCAATAAAACTTGCCGATACACGGGCAGCCGGATAGCTACCCGTGTGAGGAATCATTTTGCTGCAGGTTTGGCTTTATCCGGTTCAGGCTTCATTTTTACGTCCGGCAGCTGGCCGAAATCGATTTTTTTGTCTTTCAGGCTGGCGGCAACAGCGTCGGTGATGTTCAGCGCGGGATCGGCTGTCACCATTTGGGTTTTATCGACAACCAGACTGATATTGTGCTGTTTGCGGTAGTCTTCAGCCGCCTGCACGATAGCATCAATCACGATTTTACGCGTTCTTGCCTGCTCAATCTGCCATTCGTTGTTCAACAGTGCCGCGTCAGCTTCCATTGCGCGCTGACGGGTTTCTTTATCCATCGACTCGTAGCGCGCTTTGGCGGTGCTCTCTACACTGCGAAGCAGCTTCTGCACTTCTTCGTTACGCGCTTTTTCCTGCTGCATTAATGCTTCAGTGTTCACCGCGCTTGCCACATCAATCCAGGCCAGCGTCTGTTTGTTACTTCCATTATCACATCCTGCGAGGGCCAGCAGTGCTATGCCCATCAGCCCGGCTTTCTTTACTGAAACTCGTGTCATCCTTTTTCTCCTTGAGTCAGAAAACGCCGGCAATGTTACCTGATTAGCCCCAATGTGGTCACTCGTTTACGACGCCAGATGCCGGGAATGCCGCGCGCAGTGCGTTAAGCAGTGCCTGAGCGGCGGCAGAAAGCGGCGAGCTATCGCGGCGGATGACGCCAACGCGACGCTCAATGACAGGTTGACTCAGCGGCAGGCATACCGCGCCCAACTCTTCCATCTGGCGTGCGCACAGCGCAGGTACGGCGCTCACACCAAGCCCGCTTGCCACCATGCGCCCGACAGTCACCAGTTGGTGGCTTTCAAATGCCACGTCGAGGCGATAACCGCTGTGCGCCAGCGTTTCTTCAAGCAAAAGCCGCACCGCTGAAGGGCGTTGTAACGCGATAACATCGCAGCTTAACAGCTCACGCCAGTTTAGTTGCCCGCGCTGCGTGAGTGACGAGTCGGCAGGCACCACCGCGACAAAGCGATCGTTGGTGAGCATGGTGAAATGCAGTGCGCTGTCAGGCTCCGGTTCAAACGCAATACCCATCTCAACGCGGCCATCGCGCACCATCTCCAGCACGTGTTCATTGATGACATCATGTACCGTCACGTTAATGCCGCTGTGGCAATCACGAAACGTCTTTAGCACTGGTGGTAGCGCATTGCCGGCAAAAGAGGGCATGGCGGCGACCGACACCTTGCCGCGTTGTAGCGTAAAACGCTGACACATCGCTTCTTCCGCGTTATCCCAGTCCGCGAGCAGCTGGCGCGCCATGGGAAAAAACGCCTCGCCTTCGGCGGTGAGCATTACCCGTCGGGTGGTGCGCTTAAGCAGCGTGCCGCCCAGCGCCTCTTCAAGCCCGCGAATGGCGAGACTCAGCGCGGGTTGAGAGAGACTAAGCCGCTCGCTGGCCTGCGCAAAGTTCAGAGTGTGAGCTACCGCTAAAAACGCGCGTAACTGTCTGACGG
>JALAGK010000054.1 GCA_022712475.1 Enterobacteriaceae bacterium | reverse complement strand
GAGATGCACGACATTAAACATAATGATGAAGACAATAGCGCCCAGCAGCGAGCCTTGCAGGGCAAGGCTGGCGCCAATACCGCCGCAGACGGGTAGCAGCGTTAGCCAGAACATCGCATCGCCAATGCCGCCGAGCGGCGCACCTACGGCAATTTTGGTGCTCTGAATGCTGTTGACGTCCTGTTTGGAGCGTTCCATGGCAAGGATTATGCCGATAACAAAAGTGACCAGGAACGGATGTGTATTGAAAAATCCCATGTGACCTTTCATTGCCCTGGCAAGATCGCGTGGGTGGGTATGAATCTTTTTGAGCGCAGGCAGTAGCCCGTAAAGCCAACCAGAGGCCTGCATGCGTTCGTAGTTAAAAGAGGCTTGCAGCAGCATGGAGCGCCACGCCACGCGGTTAATGTCTTGTGGGGTGAGCTCTGCACCGAGTGACTGATCTTCATATACGTTCTCATCAACGCCAGTCAGTAGCGTCTGTTCACTGTGTGGCACAGTCGTGGGTGTTTTATGATTAGATACCATCTTCAAATTCCTCTTCTTGCTGTGCGCGGTGAGATGTAGGTTGTGGGTCCTTGCGCAGCAGGTCGATAAGCGCCATTGCCAGTGCGGCGGCGGCAATGGCCAGAACCGGGAGTTTTAGCCAGGCGGCGGCCACAAAACCAATGATGAAATAGGGGATATAGACATTCTTCATCATGATTTTCAGCAGCACGGCAAAACCGATGGCAGGCATGATGCCGCCCGCGATACCCAGGCCGTCAATCAGGCGCTCAGGCAGTACGTCAATGGCTGTTTTTGCATGTTCTGCACCAAAGTAGACTGGCAGGAAGGCGCAAAGAAAATAGAAGGTTCCGAGTGCCAGCAGTGCAAGATAGTTCACACGCTCAATACCGCGGGTATCCGCGTTTGCAGCCATAGTATCGCAACGCGACATCACGCCAGACATAACGGAGAAGAGGAAGGTAATTCCCATTTGTACCGCGACTGCGAACGGGACGGCAACACCCACGGCGACATCTGGCTTTACGCCGGTAGTAATGGCGAACGCAGTGCCGACGATGGTGCCAATGATAACGTTCGGCGGCTGCGCGCCAGCCAGGGGGGCAAGACCCATCCAGACTAATTCCAGGGTTCCACCGGTAAGAATACCGGTGTGCAGATCACCCAGAATCAATCCTACCAGCGGCCCAAGCACTACCGGGCGGTGGATGTGGGTCAGGCCGTTAAACATATCGAGGCCAGCAATAAAGGCAAGCATACCCAGTGCGAGACCCTGTAATAAGCTAATTTCCATCACAATCGCCCTCAGAGCAGGTTAAATAAATCCTGAGCAGGTTCGGTTGGCACCCCCTGAACAAAGCAAGCGACACCCGCTTTTTTCAGGCCGTTGAACGCCGCAATATCAGTGGCATCAACACAAACCGTTTTAGCGATTTGCTGCTTACCCTGGGCGTAGTGCATATTGCCGACGTTGATACGCGGGACAGGAACGCCGCCTTCAACTAGCGTCAGGAAATCGGCAGGTGTTTTACAGACCAGCAGAATTTTCTGGCGATCGGCAGCGCGGTGAATATTGTCGACGACTTTCTGTAACGGCCAGAAACGCACGGCGATGCCTTCTGCCAGCACCATTTCCATCAGATTTTGCTGGACCGGGTCTTCAGCAACGTCATCATTTGCGACCAGTACAAGATTGGCACCCGCAAACCCTACCCATTGAACGCCAACCTGGCCGTGTATCAGACGTTCATCAATGCGGCTTAAGACAATATTTGGCATAACGTTATCCTTCGCTTTTCTTATTCGTGGTTACCCTGGCAGGCTGTGTGGTACTGGCGTATCACATCCTGAATATGACTGATGATTAAGGCATGTGGCGTAGCCACGATACGGCCTTCCCGTACGTGGATATACTGAAGCGGTAGATACTGGCTGATGAGCGGTAATGGCAGTGGTTCATCTGCCAGGTTGCGTAACAGATGCGCCAATGCTTCTTCAATCTCTTTATCTGGCCAGTAATAGCGAACGCGATCCGAGTAGCTGTAACCGCGTGCCAGGCGGCGAGAGTGACTGTCGCCGTGATAATGGTCTTGCCAGTAGCCTGGTTTATCGAGCATGACGTTTTCCAGTACAGCTCGAAGTCCAGAGCAGGCTCGTGCAGGGATGAGTTCTTCTTCAATGCATGCCAGTGCGAACAGCGCTTCGCGCAGGGCGAACGTTAAGGCCGGACCGACTTTCAAAATAGCGAAGTGATCGCTTACCAGACGTTTAAGTGCTTGAGGTGTCTGGTAATCAGTGGAGTGCGCCTCGTAGATTAAGGTATCTATGCCCTCAATCATTTTGCTCAATGAAACGGCTTTTTCCGCCACATAGTCAATAACATTTGCGTTATCAAACTCAACGCCTGGCTGAACTACCAGACCAATGATGCGCGGCCAGAGCGTGCTAAGCCCCTCTCTTTCAAACGCGTTGAAATGTGCCTGCAACGTGGCTTGCGCTGCCTGTGGGGTAGTGACATCGAGCGTATTAAGGGTTTCATGCGCGCCGCCTGGAACCGGCACTTCAGTGCCAATCACATATACCAGGTCGCAGAGGCCGAAAGCGCGCAGGCAGGCTGTCTCAGCGACTTTTGCCAGGCGAGCTGCTCGCTCGGCAACGATATCATCAGTCAGCGGTGTGGGATCGTCAGCACAAGACATGCTGCAATCCAGATGTATTTTCTTAAATCCGGCTGCGACGTAGTGTTGAATCAATGTTTCAGCCTGTTCCATGGCTTGTGCTGCAGGAGAATGCTGCCATCGGTTTGGACCAAGATGATCACCGCCTAAAATGAGGTTTTGCTCGGGGTAATCCAGTCGTGCCGCGAGGGTTTGTACGAAACGGCGAAAATCCACTGGGGTCATGCCGGTATATCCCCCGAACTGATCGACCTGGTTGGAGGTTGCCTCAATTAGAAGCGGCGTGCCCTGGTCGCGGGCAAAACAGATAGCCGCTTCCAGCACCAGCGGATGTGCCGAGCAGATAGCATAAATGCCGTCTCCACCGCCTTGCTTATGACGCCTCACCATTTCTGTAAGATGTTTCATTTTCCTCTCCAGTCTTAGCAAAGGGGTAAATTTTCTTTCGATTTATTTCGTTTCATACTGCATTAGAG
>JALAGK010000506.1 GCA_022712475.1 Enterobacteriaceae bacterium | reverse complement strand
GTCTGAAGCAATATTTCGGCCCTCGGCTCGCTGCTTGCTGCGGGGTCAACAACCCCACTGTGGGTCAGTGCGTACTAAAGGCGAATGGAGACGCTGTTCGTCTGCAAGACTGCAAAACTTCAAAACTTCAAAACTTCAAAACTTCAAAACTTCAAAACTTCAAAACTTCAAAACTGCAAGGCAGTAAGGCAGCAAAAATACTGTTGCAATAATTTTTAATATCACAGGCATAAAAAAGCCAGTCAGTGTATTTACTGGCTGGCGTCTGGTGTGCTCATGTTTTAACGCGGGCTTCACGCCTGGCGCGTTATGGCATCAGCAAAACACGCTTTACGCTTCGTTGCTGAAATCCGGGCCAATCTCGTCGATGCGATCGGTGCAGATAATATCGACGCCCAAAGAGAGTAACTCGCGAGCGCGGGCGGGTTTGTTGACCGTGTAGGCCAGGATGCGCAGCCCCTCGTCTTTTATTGCCGCGATACGCTCGGGCGTCAGCAGACGGTGGTTGAGGTGTAGCGCCACGCACTCGAGCTCGCGTGTCAGTTCGCGCCAGTCGTCGCGCCACTCATCAAGCAGCAGCCCGCGCGGCAGCTCTGGTACGGCGCGCTTTGCCGCAGCCAGCGCCGGTATTTCAAAGGAGGACAACAGCGGTGCAGGCATGCCCTGCCACAGCGTGCGGGCCGCCAGCGCCACTGCCGTACCCGTTTCATCGTCAGTGCCGGTGGTGGGTTTAATTTCAATATTGGCCTGCATCCCATAGCGGCGACAGCGCTCGGCCACCTCGCTTAACAATGCCGGGCGCTCGCCTTTGAACTCGCGGCCAAACCAACTCCCTGCGTCCACACCGCTTAACTGCTGCCACGTCAGCTCGCCCGCCACGCCCCAGCCGTTGCTGGTGCGCTCAAGCGTGTCGTCATGAAGCAGGAACGGCTGACCGTCTTTTGACAGCTTCACGTCAAACTCAATCATCTTGTGGCCGTAGCGTGCGCCGGGATCAATTGCGACCAGCGTGTTTTCCGGGGCCAGCTTGCCGCCGCCGCGGTGGGCGGCGATCCTGGGGTAATTCCACTGCTTCACAGACGTTTTCCCGAATCCATATCAAAAAAGTGCAGGCAGTCTGGCTGCCAACCAAGCCACAGCGTGCTGCCCTGCGTCGGGCGCTGTGCGTGAGGCAATCTCACCACCAGCTTCTGCCCGCCCCAGCGGCCGTGTGCCAGGTTATCAGCGCCAAGCATTTCCAGCGTATCAAGCATAAGCGGCACGCCACCATCGGCCTGTGAGCTTAGCGCAATATGCTCAGGGCGGATACCCAGCGTCACCTTGCGCCCGGCCAGGCGCCAGGCCTGTACCGGTAGCGAAATCCCCTCCAGCTCAAAACGCATGCCGTCATTACTGACGCGTCCATCCAGCAGGTTCATGGCAGGTGAGCCGATAAAGCTTGCCACAAAACGGCTGGCGGGACGTTCATACACCTCAACCGGCGTACCAATCTGTTCCGCCACGCCTTTATTCATCACCATAACGCGCTGCGCCAGCGTCATCGCTTCCACCTGGTCGTGGGTCACATACAAACTGGTGGTTTGCAGACGCTTGTGCAATTGCTGTAGCTCAAGGCGCATCTGCACGCGCAGTTTGGCGTCAAGGTTAGAGAGCGGCTCGTCAAATAAAAACAGCGCCGGATCGCGCACAATAGCGCGCCCCATTGCCACACGCTGGCGCTGACCGCCGGACAATTCACGCGGACGGCGCTTGAGTAACTCATCCAGCTCCAGTATGCGTGCCGCTTCACGCACTTTCTCGGCAATGTGTGCCTTGCCCATACCGCGGATTTTCAGCCCCCAGGCCATGTTCTCTTCCACGCTCATGTGCGGGTAGAGTGCATAGTTCTGAAACACCATCGCGATGCCGCGCGCCTTTGGCTCAAGCTCGGTGACACGCTGGCGGTTAATCCAGATATCGCCGCTGCTCACGCGCTCAAGGCCGGCGACCATACGCAACAGCGTCGATTTCCCACAGCCGGACGGGCCGACCATCACAATAAATTCGCCGTCTGCCACATCCACATTCAGCGGCGCTATCACTTGTTTTTTGCCGTCCCAGCTTTTGGTGACCGCCTGTAATTTGAGTTCTGCCATGTTATTTCTCACTGTCGACCAGACCGCGCACAAAGGCACGCTGCATCACAAATACAATCACTACCGGCGGGATAAGCGTGAGCAGCATCGCCGCCATCACCAGATTCCAGCGCGTATTGCCTTCCCCGAGCGCAATCATGCCCTTAATGCCCGCCACCGCCGTGCCCATATCTGCATCGGTAATAATCAGTAGCGGCCACAGGTACTGGTTCCAGCCGTAGATAAAGGTGATGACAAACAGCGCCGCAATGTTGGTTTTCGACAGCGGCAGCACAATGTCACGGAAAAAGCGCAGCGGTGAAGCACCGTCAATGCGCGCGGCTTCCATCAACTCGTCCGGCAGCGTCATAAAGAACTGACGAAACAGGAAGGTCGCCGTGGCAGAAGCCATCAGCGGCAACGTCAGCCCTGTGTAGCCGTCAAGCATGCCAAGCTTCGCTACCACGTCTACCGTCGGGAAAATACGTACTTCCACCGGCAGCATTAGCGTAATGAAAATCATCCAGAAACACAGATTGCGCAGCGGGAAGCGGAACCAGACGATGGCGAACGCGGAGAGAATCGACACGGCGATTTTGCCAACGGTAATACCAAGCGCCATTACGAAACTGTTGAACAGCAGGCGGCTGAACGGGGCACTGTCAGGCCCCACGCCCTGCTGCCAGATGGTACTAAGGTTGTGCCACAGCTCGCCGCCGGGAATCAGCGTCATAGGGGTGGAAAACACCGCCTTGTCGTCAAGCGTGGCCGCCACAAAGGCGACCCACAGCGGGAACAAAATGGCGGCAATGCCAAGAATTAACATCAGGTGGCTGAAAACGGTCAGCCCGCGTCGGTTTTCAATCACTGGTAGCGCACCTTACTTTCGACGTAGCGAAACTGTACCGCTGTTAACACAATCACCAGCACCATCAGCATCACCGACTGTGCCGCAGACGCTGACAGATCGAGCCCGGCAAAGCCTTCGCGGTAAATTTTGTAGATAAGCGTGGTGGTAGCCTGCACCGGCCCACCGGCGGTGGCGGCATCAATCACCGGGAAAGTGTCGAAGAAGGCATACACCAGGTTCACCACCAGCAGGAAGAAGCTCACGGGCGCAATCAGCGGCAGCGAGATGCAGAAAAAGCGCCGCACCGGCCCCGCGCCGTCTATGGCGGCGGCCTCCACCAGCGAGCGTGGAATAGACTGGAGCGCGGCGTAGAAGAACAGAAAGTTGTAGCTGATTTGCTTCCACACCGAGGCAAACACCACGAGGAACATCGCCTGCCCACTGTTCTGGGCGTGATTCCAGTGGTAGCCCATCGCCTCAAGCCCATAAGCCACCAGACCACGACCGGGGTTAAACAGAAAAATCCACAGCACAGCTGCAACCGCAGGCGCCACAGCATAGGGCAGTAGCAGCAGGGTTTGATAAATGCGGCTGCCACGCACCACATGGTCTACCAGGGCGGCAAAAAACAGCGATACCAGCAGGCCACAACCTGCCACCAGCGCACTGAAAATCAGCGTGGTGCGAAACGCGGCAAGGTAGTAAGGGTCCTGAAACAGCGCGGTGAAGTTATCCAGCCCGGTGAACTGGCTGGAAAGACCAAACGGGTCGACGGTTTGCAGTGAATACCACAGCGCCTTACCGGCTGGCCACAGGAAAAAGATAACGGTAATCGCCAACTGCGGCAGCAGCAGCACATAAGGCAGCAGGCCTGCGCGAAATACCGGGCGATCGCTGGACATGGAACGTGACTCCTCAGCCTGCCACACAGGTTCTAACGTGCGACAGGGTTATACATGTTAGCCGCACCAGCTACGGCGCGGCCATCAACCCGCCTCCCCTGGGGTATGGGAGGTATAGCATTAACGTTGCGTGGATTTCTCAAACCGACGCAGCAACTGGTTACCGCGTTCCACCGCGCTGTCGAGCGCCTGCTGCGGCGTTTTGCTACCGTTCCACACCGACTCCAGCTCTTCATCAACAATGGTGCGGATCTGCGGCATATTCCCCAGACGTAAGCCTTTAGTGAAGGCCAACGGCGGCTTGTTGAGCATCTGGCGGGTAGCGATATCAGCCCCAGGATTTTTGTCATAGAAGCCCTGTTCACGCGTCAACGTATACGCCGCCGTGGTTACCGGCAGATAGCCGGTTTTCTGATGCCACTCGGCGGCATTTTCCGGCTGTGCCAGGAATGCCAGGAACTTCGCCACGCCCTGGTACGTCGCCTCGTCTTTGCCTTTCATCACCCACAGACTGGCCCCACCAATGATGGCGTTTTGCGGCGCGCCCTTCACGTCGGCGTCGTATGGCATCATTCCGACGCCGTAATTGAATTTTGCATACTGGCGGATGCTGGCAAGTGAGCCGGAAGAGGCCGTCGTCATGGCACAGGCACCGCTGTAGAACTTCTCGGTGGACTCATCCTTGCGCCCAAAATAGCTGAAATCGCCTTTCTTATTCATCTCTTCGAGCAGGGCGATATGGTTAACCTGCTCTGGCTTATTAAACGCCAGCACAGCGTCGGTGCCGTCAAAGCCGTTATTACGGCTTGCAAAAGGCAGGCCGTTCCAGGCGCTGAAGTTTTCAAGCTGGATCCAACCCTGCCAGCCGCTGGCGTAGCCGCAGCTCATGCCAGCAGCCCGCAGCTTCGCGCTGTACTGCGCCAGTTCTTGCCAGGATTTTGGCGGTTGTTCAGGATCAAGGCCCGCTTATTTGAAGGCGTCTTTGTTGTAATACATCTAGTGTGTGGAACTGTTAAACGGCATTGATATCATATGGCCGCTTTTCGCTTGGGTGTAATAAGCATAAACCGTTGGCACAAACTGTGACTCGTCATACGCCACGCCTGCTTTCTTAAACACTTC
>JALAGK010000505.1 GCA_022712475.1 Enterobacteriaceae bacterium | reverse complement strand
GTTTTGAACCTGCCCACGTTTAAGGCGTACAGGGGGAGATGCCACCATATGCATACAGGAGGAAATCGTGACCAAAAAAAGGGCGCTATTTACCTTTTTTCTACCGGTAGCGCTGTTGTGCGGGCTGCTATGGTTTTTCTACACGCCGCAGGTTCCTGCGCAAGAGCAGGCTCGCTACGTAGCGCTGTTTTGCCAGAATGCGAGCCGTGCAGTGAATGATGATGCGCTGCGCGATGCTGTTGAGAATAGTAATGCTGATTACGCTCTGGTGCGTCAGCGCTTTAACCGCCAGGCGGCCAACCGCGTCATTAGCGCCTATAACCAGCTTGAACGCAGTGAAAAACAGGCCATTCGCACCAATTCGGCACTGTGCCGTGAGCGTCTGTCTGCGCTTCTCGAGCAGTAAGTACTAACTTTTCCGTTCACGCTATAACACGTTAACCCAATGCGTCTTCCGCTGCGGGAGCCGCCAGCATGTCAGCCAGTGCCGCTACCACATTTTGCGCCCGCCGCGACAGCGGCCATTCGGCACGCTGCACCAGCCAAAGCGTATCCACGACCCGTACGCCACATTCTATGACTTCAATCTCATGCTGGCGGGCAAACGCCTGGCGCGCGTAGCGCGGCAGCACAGTAAAACCCAGCCCACGAGCGACAAACTCAAGAATCAGCCCAACCTGGTTAGTAAAACCGCTCACCGGTAATGCCCGGATACCTGGGTTACCCGGAAAGCGGCGACTGAGCAAACGCGTTGCCATAGATTGGCCATCGGGATGATCGATAAAGCCCAGCGCCATCAATTCATCCCATTCGCAAGCTCGGCTACCCGTGGGCACCACCAGTTCCAGCGGCTCCTCAGTAAAGTACGAAGCACGCACGCGTGGGTCGTCAGGTCGATAGCTCATGAGCCCCATTTCATAACGGTTTTGTACCACCGCCTCCAGCACCTCGCCATCAGGCGCAAAGCGGTGGCGCATCACCAGTTCCGGGCGAGCGCTCTGGAGCGTAAGTAAGTGAGGAAAAATCATCAGGCCAATGCTCCCGGGCGTAATAATACTGACGTCCCCTTTGTCAGATTCCCCTTCAGCCAGACGCAGCTTAAAACGGCAGGCCGCACGATCGGCTTCCATGCAGTAATCGAGCAGCGCCTTTCCTGCGGGTGTTAAATCAATCTGGCGCATTTTGCGTACCAGCAGCGGTCCCAGCTGGGTTTCCAGATGACGAATATGCTGACTCACCGCCGCCTGAGTAATACCAAGCTGTGCTGCGGTACGGGTAAAGCTGCCGACTTCCGCCAGCACGCGGAAGGACTGAAGCCAGTGTGGGTTATACATAACAAACTCTTATAATCACTATAATAATTTTGCCGTTTTCATTATGCCTCTTTCGGGCGACGATAGGGAATTGATCCCGGCGCATTCAAAAAGGAGGAAGGATGAGACAAACAGACCTGTGCAGCGAGCCTCATGCGGGCCGGTTGACCACTGCTCCCGATGCCGCCCGAGATGAGTATCCCGACATATTGAGCCAGGAGGTACAATGAATAACGATTATCAGGCCTGGGTCTGGCACGGCGGCGACGGCCCACTGGCCCTCCAGGCACAAACACGCCCGCTCCCACAGCCTGCGGCTGGCGAGGTGCTGGTGCGCAATAGCGCAATCGGCCTAAATCCGGTGGACTGGAAAGTGCTTGATATGAAAGTGGGCAAAGCACCTGGCGTTGATGGCGCGGGTGTGGTGGTGGCAGTGGGTGACGGTGTCTCGCACAGCTGGCTTGGCCAGCGCGTGGCGTATCATACCAGCCTTAAGCGCGAAGGCAGTTTTGCCACTCATACGCCGCTTGAAGCCCGTGCGCTGATGCGCATCCCGGTAAATCTCAGTGATACGCTCGCCGCCGCCTTCCCTTGTCCCGCCCTTACCGCCTGGCAGGCACTTGAGAAAATCCCGAGCCGCCCCGGTGAGCGACTGCTGGTAAGCGGCGCAGGCGGCTCAGTGGGGCACTGGCTGGTGCAGTTTGCCCGCGCACGTGGTTTTGTGGTGGATGTGATGTGCCACGAACGCCACCGTAAAGCGCTCACGGCACTGGGTGCCGACGGCTGGTTTCCCGGCCCACTCGCCGACGGTGCCGAACTGTCACCGGCTTTGCGCAACTATTACTTTGCGACGTTCGACGCGGTAAATGGTAAGCATAGCCAGCGCCTGGGAGACACCCTGCGCGCCAACGGGCATCTTGTCAGTATTCAGGACCGCACCGACAGCTGGCCCTGCCCACCTTTTGGCCGTGCGTTATCCATTCATGAAGTCGCACTCGGCGCGCTGCATTTTCACGGCGACGAGCGCGACTGGCGTCAACTTACGCGCCAGGGTGAACAACTACTCGAGGATATCGCCGACGGTACGTTTGTCAGCGAAGCCATCATTACCCGCGATTTCACAAGTTTACCGGAGCAGCTTGAAGCACTGAAGCACCGTAACTTCAGCGGCAAATTGATAATCCAGGTTAAGGAAACATCATGAGTGCACTGTTTACTCCATTTAGCTTAAAAGACGTGACGTTGCGCAATCGCATCGCCATCCCACCGATGTGCCAGTACTCCGCCATTGACGGTATGCCAAACGACTGGCACCAGGTACATTACGCAGGCCTTGCCCGCGGCGGTGCGGGTCTGGTGATTGTGGAAGCCACCGCAGTATCACCAGAAGGACGTATCACACCAGCCTGCCTCGGTATCTGGAATGACGAGCAGGCGGCCGAGTTGGCAAAAATCGCCCGGTCTATCAAAGCGGCGGGGGCAGTGCCCGGCATTCAGATTGCCCACGCCGGGCGCAAAGCCAGCGCGAATAAGCCGTGGGAAGGCGATGATCATATTGCTGACGGGGCGCCGGGTAGCTGGCAGACCATCGCCCCTTCGGCGCTGCCGTTTGGCGCTAACCTGCCGAAAGTCCCCAGGGAAATGAGTAAAACCGATATTCAGCGCGTCAGCGCCGATTTTATGAAAGCGGCACAGCGCGCCCGCGATGCCGGTTTTGAGTGGCTGGAACTGCATTTCGCCCACGGTTACCTGGCACAAAGTTTCTTCTCGGTGCACTCAAACCTGCGTACCGACAAGTACGGTGGCTGTGCTGAAAACCGCGGTCGTTTTTTGCTTGAAACCCTGGATGCCGTGCGCGAAGTCTGGCCACAGAACCTACCGCTTACCGCACGCTTTGGGGTGATTGAATATGACTGTCGCGACGAAGAGACGATGGCCGAATCCATTGCGCTGACGCGTCAGATGCGTGAACGCGGGCTGGATATGCTTAACGTAAGCGTAGGCTTCTCCATACCGGACGCGCACATCCCATGGGGTCCAGCGTTTCTGGCGCCGGTCTCACGCCAGGTGCGCGAGCAGGCCCAACTACCGGTCGCCTCGTCATGGGGCGTGGATTGCGCTACCGACGCCGAACGCTGTGTAGCCCAGGGCGATATGGACCTGGTAATGATTGGCCGCGCTTATTTGGCTAACCCGCATTACACGCTGAAGCTTGCTCAGCAGCTTGGCCTTGAGCGCCCAACCTGGGTGCTGCCTGCGCCGTATGCCCACTGGCTGGAGCGCTACCGCCTGAGCGAATGAGTCTTAGCTACCCCACAAAAAGACCGGCGCGGTGGTAACACCGCGTCGGTCTTATTATTAATGGTATGCAGGCGATGTCAGGTTAACGTAAATCCGTTAGCCTGACTGCCTGTCCCTTCATCCTGGGACCAGGCAGCACTCACCCTACCCGCACCAGCGGCGCACTAAAACCGCCAGTACTGCTTTGCGTCAACTCGGGTGCGCGCGCCAGCGAATCACGGCTGATGTCGGCAATCGACTTCGCGCCTGTGAGCGTCATCGCCACACGCATCTCTTTTTCAATCAGGTTCAGCAGATTTGTCACACCAGCCTGCCCGTGGGTCGCCAGCGCGTACAAATAGGCACGCCCTAACAGCACCGTATCCGCACCCAATGCAATCATGCGCACCACATCAAGGCCGTTACGGATACCGCTGTCGGCAAGGATCGTGATATCGCCCTTCACCGCATCAGCAATGGCAGGCAGCGCACGGGCGCTGGAGAGAACCCCATCAAGCTGACGCCCACCGTGGTTAGACACTACAATGCCGTCTGCGCCAAAACGTACGGCATCTTTGGCGTCTTCCGGGTCGAGAATGCCTTTGATTACCATCGGGCCGTCCCAAAACTCACGGATCCACTCCAGGTCTTTCCAGGAAATGGATGCGTCGAAGTTATTGGCAAGCCAGCCTATATAATCCTCAAGCCCGGTTGGATGACCGCGATAGGTTGAGATATTGCCAAGGTCGTGCGGGCGCCCCAGCAGCCCCACATCCCATGCCCACTGCGGGTGAGTGGCGGCCTGCCAGTAGCGGCGCATAGCAGCATTCGGACCACTCATACCAGAATGCGCATCGCGATAGCGCGCCCCCGGCGTTGGCATATCAACGGTAAACACCAGCGTCGAACAGCCCGCAGCCTTCGCCCGCTCCAGCGCGTTGCGCATAAAGCCACGGTCCTTCAGCACATAAAGCTGGAACCACATCGGGCGAGTGATGGCCGGTGCCACCTCTTCAATCGGGCATACTGAAACGGTAGAAAGCGTAAACGGAATGCCCTTCTCTGCTGCGGCTTTCGCTGCCTGCACTTCGCCACGGCGCGCATACATCCCGCACAGCCCCACCGGCGCGAGCGCCACAGGCATAGAAAGCGTTTCATTAAAAAGCCGGGTTTCAAGGCTGAGATCGGACATGTTTTTCAGGATCCGCTGGCGCAGCGCCACGCCCGCAAGATCTTCCACATTGCGCCTCAGGGTATATTCGGCATACGCGCCCCCGTCGATATAGTGGAATAAAAACGGTGGCAGAATGCGCTCGGCCGCAGCGCGATAATCACTGGCAGCGGAAATAATCATAATGGTGTTCCTTTCTTATCAATGTCATCATCCGGCAGGCGCGTGGCGCGGGCCTGCCGGGCTTCATCTTCATCCAGCGCTCTGATAGTGGTATGCACAAAACCCAGGTGTTCTTGCGCCGCCCGACGTGCGCGCTCGGCGTCACCGTCGAGAATTGCTTGCAGCAACGTCTGGTGTTGTTCGGACAGACAGGCAAAAATCGGCGGCTGGGTATACATGCGCTGTCGGCTTTGCATCACCGACGACTGTAATAATTCAAAAAAACCGCGCATGGTCTGCAACAGCACCAGATTGTGGGAAGCTTCGGCGATAGCAAGGTGAAAGCGCACATCAGCCTGCGCCGCCAGGTCCGGGTCATCGCGCTCGTGGAATTTGAGCGTGGCATCAAAGCAGTACTGCAGCTTCTCTTTATCCGCGACGCTGGCACGCAGCGCTGCATGCCAGGCCGTTCCCCCCTCAATAGCGTGGCGAGCCTCAAGGATGTCGTAACGATAATCCGGGTCGCCTGCCATCAGCGCTTTTATGGGCTGGACAATGCGGCTATCGGACCAGTTGCCATTTGGCAGGCTGATGTAGCTACCGCCGCCACGTCGGCTGACCAACATCCCTTCACTGCGCAACCGCGCCAGTGCCTCGCGCACGCTGTTGCGCGACACGCCAAGCTCTAATGCCAGCTGGCGTTCAGCGGGCAAACGCTGGCCAGGCGTCATTTTTTGCTCATCAATCAGCGCCCGAAGCCGCTCGGCAAGCTGCTCAACCACACGACGGCCTGTTAAGGTCATGGGATCATCCACGTCAGCCAGTACGCCTGTAGCGTCACCATAACGCCAACGATACAGGTGAAAATGAGGCTGTGCTTAACGGTAAAACGAAACAGCTCCGACTCTTTACCAACCAACCCTACCGCCGCACAGGCAATAGCGATGGATTGTGGGGAAATCATCTTGCCGGTCACACCGCCTGCGGTATTAGCAGCCACCAGCAACAGGTCAGAAACACCAATCTGCTGCGCGGCGGTGGCCTGTAAAGAGGCAAATAAGGCGTTAGAAGACGTGTCAGAACCGGTCAGGAATACCCCCAGCCAACCGAGGAACGGCGAGAAAAAGGTAAAAGCATGACCGGTATGCGACAACGCCAGCGCCAGCGTTGACGACAACCCGGAATAGTTAGAGATAAATGCAAATGCCAGCACCATCCCAATGGAATAGATGGGCAACGCAAGTTCTTTAAGCGTTTCGCCAAAGGTTGAAATAGCCTCTTTCGGCTTCATTCGCAGCCAGATAATGGACAACAGCGCGGCCACAAAAATGGCGCTACCAGTGGCGGAAAACCAGTCAAACTTAAATATTGCAGCCCAGGGCGCGCTTTGCGCCACCACCGGTGGCATACGCGCCACCAGGCCGTCAAGCCAGGGGACCGGGAGGCTTGCGACCCAACTGGCCATCGGACCCCCCGCGACAAACAGCGCCTTAAAGGGAGGAATGCTCCACAGAGTAACGGTGGCGGTGAGGAACAAAAAGGGCATCCACGCCCGCAACACCTGCCAGCCGCTGTAGTTTTTATGTGCCAACGTCTGGTCAGTCATGGACGCGCCCAGGTCATTGAAGCGGAAAATACGTTTTGGCTGCCAACGGCGCAAAAACAGGGTCAGACAGAACAAAGACGCCAGTGATGAGATGATGTCCGGTAATTCAGGGCCAATAAAGTTAGAACTCAGGTATTGCGCAATGGCAAACGAGCCCCCCGCAACCATCACCGCAGGCCAGGTCTCTTTAACCCCCCGCCATCCGTCCATGATAGCCATGATCCAGAAC
>JALAGK010000504.1 GCA_022712475.1 Enterobacteriaceae bacterium | reverse complement strand
GCGTTGGCCAGTTTGTCAAAACCAATCCACTGACGCAGCAGCGGGGATAAGTCAAAGTTACGCATAGTGATACTCCTTCTTTGAAGCGAGTGAATACCGTCAGCACACAGGCCGACGTCTGCTCCCGTAAGCGGCAAGCAGCAGTGTGTTAAAGCGCCGCGCGGCGGCGACGCTCGGGAATCAGTTAATTTCGATGCGACGCGGTTTCATCGTTTCCGGAATCACGCGTTCCAGTTCGATGAACAGCAAGCCGTTGACCAGGTTAGCACCACGCACCTGGATGTTTTCTGCGAGCTGGAATTTACGCTCGAAGTTGCGCTCAGCAATACCCTGATAAAGATAAGTACGCTCTTTTTGCTCGGCCGGACGGGCACCTTTTACCACCAGCAGATTGTCCTGGGCAGTAATGTCGAGATCGCTTTCGGCAAAGCCAGCGACGGCAATCGCAATGCGGTAGTGGTTTTCATCGACCAGTTCAACGTTGTACGGAGGATAGCCGCCGTTGCCCTGATTCTGATTACTCTCAAGCAGATTGAAAAGACGGTCAAAACCGATAGCGGTACGGTATAGCGGGGATAAGTCAAAGTTACGCATAAGTCATAGCTCCTGAAATCAGCGAGAATGTATAAGGCCCTCCGTTCGGACAGGCTCTGTGGTTTGCGCTCCCATTCGGCAAGTCGCTTCATGTCCACAATCATAAAATGCTACCGGATGTCCGATTTTCAAGGCCAGTGTCGATATTTTTTTGTGGTACTGCTCTTCTTTGCTTAGACTACAGGGCGGGAGAAGCCAGAAGGATTGGCTCTGATAGCGTAAATTTGCAGAGGATTCTGCGAGCGCTGCCACAGAGCGGATTCATTGGGCTATTCAACATGGACCGGGGTGTTTATAACCCTTAAACAGGCATCGCACAGTGCCCTATACCTAACGGAAGAGAGTAGATGATGAAAGGTTATTTTCGTAGTCTCTTGCTCGCCAGCACGGTCACCGTCCTGTGCGGCTGTTCGAGCATCATGACCCATACGGGCGGCGAACCAGGATATTATCCAGGCACGCGCTCCAGCTACACGATGCTCAAAGACGATAAAACCAGCTGGGGGATGAAGCCGCTGGTGGCGCTGGATATGCCATTCTCCGCGATTCTGGATACCGTTCTTCTGCCCTGGGACGCATTTCGCACCGATAAATCGGTCAAATCCCGCGTTAAAGACAGCGAAGAGGCCACACTGGCGACCAACGCTGTCATTCCCCCTGTGGATCCCTGATTAACACATGGTTTCCGTCATCATCAGTTGACGGAAACCGTCCACGTCCTGCATCCAGGCAATCTTTTTCCCATCCGGTGAAAACAGCACCGCATCCGGCGCAGGCGCAACCGGCTGTTCGCCAGTCAATATAACAAGGTCGCCGGTCTGCGCGTTACACATCACAATACGCCTGCCCTGCACAAAACCAATAAAATCACCGCAAGGATGCCAGGTAAACGCGGAATCCACCCCTGTACAGCGCGTTAGCTGACGTGGGTCACCGCCGTTGGGAGAGACCAGCCACAGCTGCGCCACACCATTCTCATCACGCATCAAAAACGCCAGATGTCGTCCGTCAGGGCTGCTACGCACCCAGTGGCGCGGCGAGGTCGCAAGCCCCGGATAGCGGCAATTGTGCGTAAAGGTCAGGCGGCGCTGCATTACGCCTGCTGGCGGTGCGGGTAGGGTATCCGGTGTGCCTTCAAGCGGAGCCTCTCCGGGCTGTTTCCAGGCCGCTTCGTCTTGCGGCAAATCGACGATAAACAATTCGGGTACTTTCTCACCCTGCTTCGATAACGTATCGCCAATAAACGCCAGCGCCCAGCGCTGGCGCGTGCCGTCTGGCTTAAGATAACCCTCAGCACCAACCCAGCCTTCTTCATAGGCGCGATTAATCTCGTCGCTGCCAGGGCGGGGTTGCGGCGTTGTACAGCTCACCAGTACGCACCAGTGGCTACCTGCATATTCACGCGGATGGTTGCCCCGTGGATGTACCGGGGCGTAAGGCAGCGCAACGCCAACATTGCGCAAATCCAGCTCCGGAGAAAGGGCATGCAGCACGCTGTCGTTGTAGGTAAAGCTCAATCGGCTACCGTCCTGGCTCCAGACATGCACGTGGCTGCCGCCGCGCAGCGCGCCGGGTGTAAACGGCGCGGTAATGTCCATTGCATCCAGATTGCTTGCCCGCCCGTCATGAACCACCACACCGCGCCGGTGATGAAAGTCATATTGCCAGTCCGCATCCGGATTTTCCGGGCCGTGAATAAACACATAGCGCTCAGGGGGCTTCGGATTCACAGTCACCACGCCCACGTGTGCGCCATGTTGCGCGCGGTAAACTACCTGCACTTCACCCGTTTCTACATTGACGCGCTCGATGGTCTCACCGGTAAACGACGCGCCAGACGGGCGCACGTCAAACGCCAGCCAGCGGCTGTCAGGTGTCCAGGCATTGATATTGGTAAGCTGGTGGTTACGCGGCGCAAAAGTGAGCTGTTTCACGAGGTTCGGTCCTGAGGCAATACGTGGCAACAGAGTAAAAGATTGGCGCAAAAAAATCTTGTGTCATCACTGCTGTACTGCGCTTCATCTTCTGCGCCTGGTATGTTCATAATCATGTATCCTGGCCAGATACCGGGCACCAGGATTTGCCCACAGTAGCTTTCGTCCTGAAAACGAGAGCGATGCCGTTACCGCTGAGATGAAAGAGGAAGAGAATGCTCTGGCTCGTGATCAAATATGCCGTTACTGCTGGCATCGTGGTACTTATTTCCGAAGTCGCAAAACGTAGCGATCGCCTGGGTGGACTTATCGCCGCATTACCTCTGGTTACCGTTATGGTTCTCGTATGGATGAAAGCTGAAGGCCTCAGCCAGCAAAAAATTGCCAATCATGCCTGGTTTACCTTCTGGTATGTTGTACCGACGCTGCCCATGTTTTTACTCTTTCCCATGATTTATCAGCGATTTGGATTCTGGATGACGCTTGCGGGGTGCTGCCTGATAACCGTCATCATTTTTCTGCTGTGGGCGGGAGTGCTGCGTCGGTTTGGTATCGAGTTGATGTAACTACACTGGCCCATTCTGGGTCAGGGATACTCACTCACCCCGCATTGTCAGCAGCAAAAGCCTCTGAGTTATGACTTTCCTTTTCATACATCCTCGGATAAACCACACAACGCGGCCCCAACCCAAGACTGGATGAACCTTAGCGTCCTTACTGGCAACCTTTAGCGCACACCAATAAGCTATCAATCACTGTCACAGCGCAGCCTCAGCCGCCTTAACATTCCGTCTGAGTGAGCATTACATCATCTTACCAACGTGCTATCTTGCGCTGAAATAGCAGGCTATCTGCGGGTAAATTAAGGACAATTCCCCATGCAAGACTATGATATTGCCATTATCGGCCTTGGCCCAGCTGGCGCAACGCTGGCACGCCTGATTGCGCCACATCTGAAGGTGATTGCGCTTGATAAAAAACAGTCATGCGGTAGCGACGGGTTTCAGAAACCCTGCGGCGGGCTGCTGGCTCCAGATGCGCAGCGTGCGTTTATCCGCTTTGGGCTGAACCTGCCGGTGAGAGTTATCGCTAACCCACAAATTTTCAGCGTCAAAACTTACGACTTGCCTACTCGCACCGTGCGCAACTATCAGCGCAGCTATATCAACATCAATCGACACGCCTTTGACCTGTGGCTGAAATCCTTAATTCCCGCGTATGTTGACGTGCGCCACGACACGCTATGTCGCAAAGTAGAGCCGCACAACGGCGGCTGGCGCGTGTACTTTAGTGAAAACGGCGAGGATCACACCATTAGCGCGCGTTACCTGGTCGGGGCAGAAGGCGCTAATTCACTGGTGCGGCGTACGCTGTATCCAGGACATAAAATCCGAACCTACCAGGCCATTCAGCAATGGTTTCACGAACAGCATCCGGTGCCGTTTTACTCCTGCCTGTTCGATAACGCGGTGACGGACTGCTACTCATGGAGCATCAGCAAAGACGGTTACTTTATTTTTGGTGGCGCGTTCCCCATGAAAAGCGGGCGCGAGCGCTATCAGGCGCTGAAGGAAAAAATGGCGACGCATCAGTTTGTCTTTGGCGAACCGGTGAAAAGTGAGAAGTGTCTGGTGCTGTTTCCGCAAAAGTGGCGGGATTTTGTCTGCGGACGGGATAATGCATTTTTGATTGGCGAAGCCGCCGGGTTTATCAGCGCCAGCTCGCTGGAAGGAATAAGTTATGCGCTGGACAGTGCTGATGTACTAAGTCAGATACTGAACCATGGGCTGGCTCATCCTAATCGCGTTTATGAGAGAAAAACGCAGCCGCTGCGCGTGAAGCTGATGGGAAAAATCGTTAAATCCCGCCTGCTCACGACACCGTGGCTGCGTAGCGCCATTATGAAGAGCAAAATGGCGCACATTACGCAACGTTAACTACCGCGATGACCCGCCTTAACGCAGTTTTGCATCAGCATGGCGATGGTCATCGGCCCTACGCCACCCGGTACGGGCGTAATCGCGCTCACCTTGTCTTTAACGCTGTCGAAATCGACATCACCACACAGTTTATTATCTGACGTGCGGTGAATACCGACATCAATAACCACCGCGCCCGGTTTGACGAAATCGGCGTTGATCAGGTGCGCAATCCCCACAGCCACCACCAGAATGTCCGCCCGGCGGCACACTTCTGCCAGGTTGCGGGTTCGGGAGTGGCACTGTGTGACCGTGCCGTGCTCCTGTAACAGCAACTGCGCCACGGGCTTACCAACAATATTACTGCGACCCACCACCACACATTCTTTGCCGTTGATCTCAATACCATTGCTTTTCAACAGCTCAATAATGCCCGCAGGCGTGCAGGGCAACAGGCAGTCATCAGCGAGCATCATGCGGCCCACATTAACCGGATGGAAACCGTCCACGTCTTTGGCCGGATCGATAGCGCGAATCACTTCCCCTTCGTCAATGCCATATGGTAACGGTAGCTGCACCAGAATGCCGTCTACATCCTTGCGGCTGTTGAGTGTGTGAATGGTGTCCAACAGGCTTCCGCTGGTGATTTCACCGTCGAGATGGATATGCAGCGAACGGATGCCGACAGCTTCACAGGCTTTGTGCTTGTTGCGGATATACACGGTGGAAGCCGGATCATCACCCACTTGCACTACAGCTAGCGTAATCAGCCGCTTTTGCTGCGCTACAGCGCTTTTAAGCTTCTTCATGATGCTCGTTGAGAGCGCCTTACCGTCGAGTATTTTTGTCATTTCGCGTCCCTGTGTAGATTAAAACAGCCCGCTGATGATGCCGTTATTGTCGATATCCATTCCCAGTGCGGCGGGAGTTTTGGGTAAACCCGGCATCGTCATGATGTCGCCTGCCAGCGCAACCACAAAACCTGCGCCAGCCGCCACGTACGCATCACGAATGTGAATAGTAAAACCTTCCGGTCGCCCCAGTTTTGTTGGGTCGTCAGACAATGAGTACTGGGTTTTAGCAATACAGACCGGGAAGGACGACATGCCAACATCACTGATTTTCTTGAGCGCCTTTTGCGCTGCTGGACCAAACGTCACGCCGTCCGCGCCGTAAATTTCCCGGGCGATAGTGGCAATTTTCTCCTCAAGCGGCAGCGAGTCCGGGTACAACGTGCGAAAATTAGAGGGGCGGTTTTCCAGCGTGTTCAGCACGCTTTGCGCCAGCGCAATGCCACCTTCGCCACCTTTTTCCCACACCTCGGTCAGCACAACGTTGCAGCCTCGCGCATGGCAATAATCGCGGATAAAAGCGTGCTCTGCGGCGGTATCGGTAATAAATACGTTCAGCGTCACCACTACCGGCACGCCAAATTTTTGCAAGTTCTCGATATGCTTGCCGAGGTTAACGATGCCACGCTCAAGCGCGGCCAGGTTTTCCGCCACCAGCTCGCTTTTTGCTACGCCGCCGTTATATTTCAGGGCGCGTACGGTCGCCACCAACACGACAGCATCGGGCTTCAGGCCACTTTTGCGACATTTTATGTCAAAGAATTTTTCTGCACCGAGATCGGCGCCAAACCCTGCCTCAGTGACCACGACATCCGCGAGCTTTAACGCAAGCTTCGTTGCACGCACGCTGTTGCAACCG
>JALAGK010000503.1 GCA_022712475.1 Enterobacteriaceae bacterium | reverse complement strand
CCTATCGACAGTGCGAGACGATGGTGAAACAGCATAAAAATCAGCGTTTCTGCCGCTATCATGTTCATGATGTAGGGCGCGTTCTCGCCGATTACCGAATGCTCAAGTGTCTGGAACTCGCTGGCAAAATCTTCTGCCCATAAGGTGAAACCAATGAGCAGTAGTCCGGCTGCGAGGGATAACGCGCTCAAGTGTTTTTTTAAATCAATCATTACGGCAGTAATTATGTCCGGTAAATTAAATACGTTGTGGGTTATAAAAATCCATCTGTCTTAAGCAGCTTCTCCAGCGTGCTCATTTCCGTTTTAAGTTCCGTTTCATCGTTTTCCAGAAGCTGGGCATGCTTTTGCATAAACGCCGAGCGTAAGGACCCAATCAGCTCCCGGCTTTGAGTGTTGATGTCCTGTGCGCCGCCGTGGCGCGCCAGTTCGCCCGAGAGCTGCTGGCTTTTACTCAGAATCTCGTGTACGGCGGGCAGATAGCGCTGGAAGAACTTACGTCCAGACTCGACGTCGCGTGGGTCACTCATCATGCAGCCCTGAATCAGGCGTGCGTAGTTGATGATGTCTGCGACATCGGCGCGCAGTTCTGGTGGTAGCGAGTTCATGGCTTCCAGTTGGGCAATTTCAGCGTCAAAAGGGGCTTCTGACGGCGGCACTGTGGAGGTGGACTGAGCTGCTGGGTTGCCCCGGCGCAGTCGGCTGACGCGCGAATAGATAAACACGCTGGCGGCGAGAATCAGCAGCCACAGTACCAGGAAACCGCTGTGTGAGGCACCGGAATACAGATAGCTGTAAAACGCGGTGCCAAGGCCGAGCAGGACCAGACCAATCAGCTGGCTCAGTCGCAGGCGCCGGTCAGTCATTAACTGCGTCAGAACCGACACCAGAATCGCCATCGCACCCGCCCACCACGGTGTGGGCAGCATGTCGCCTACCAGAATCCATAAAAAGCCTGCCAGCAAGCCAACGGCAAACGCCGGGCGGTCATACGCCCAGGTGCGGTTAAGCAGCACAATGCCGATGATATTGGTCGCCAGCGCCGCGTAAAAATAGTCGCTGCGCACGTGATGGCCGATGGCCTCAAGCGTGGAGGCCTGAGCGAAATAGTTGGCGCTAAAGCTCCAGGCAATAAAAAGCCACACGGCGAGCCATGCCAGCCGTTTCCAGAGTGTGTCGGTAAGCTTGTGCATTGCCGCGCTGGCAACCCGTTCCCTGTTCTGTGCCATGTTGTGTCTCTTAAGGGGGAAGGTGGCGGAGCGCTGAGCCCCGCCCGGGATTTATGACTGAGACGGACGCGCGCCGCTGCTGGCGATGTTGGCCAGGCGAGTGCGCAGATCGTTTTCCATCGTTGACAGTTCCTGCTCCACTTCCTGGCGGCGCGTGCGAGCGTCGCTGGCGATGGTGACCGTTTCTTCAATGGTGTTCAGCAGGCGGGCCTGGACGTCGCGCAGGGTTTCGATATCGACCACGGAGCGTTCAACTTCACGCGCGGTTTCGATTGTGCCGGTTTGCAGCAACTCTGCGTTGCGGCGCAGCATTTCATTGGTGGTATCGGCCACGTCTTTTTGCAGCTTCGTTGCCTGGCGCTGGTTGTGCAGCGACAGCGCCAGCACAATCTGGCTTTTCCAGATAGGAATGGTGGAAAGAATGCTGCTCTGAATTTTTTCGGCCAACGACTGGCTGTTGCCCTGCATCAGGCGAATCTGCGGAGCCGTCTGAATGGCGATAGTGCGCGAGAGCATCAGGTCGTGCAGGCGGCGCTCAAAACGCTGGATGCCTTCCAGCAGGTCGCGCACTTTCTGGGCGTTCATCGGGTCATCGGCGACCTGTGCCTGAGCAGCAGGCAGGTCCACTTCCTGAAGCTGAGCCACTTTCTGTTTACCGGCGATGATGTGCAGGTTTATCTGCTGGAAAAATTCGCGGTTGCGGACAAACAGCTGCTCCAGCGTAGAGATGTTGCGCAGCAGGTCGACCATGGCGGTATCGAGTTTATTGGTGACGGTATCGACCTGTTGCGCCAGCGTCTGATACTCGGCCATAGTGCGTTCAATGCGGTTAAACAGCTTGCCCACCACCGGCAGTGAGGCCATAAAGCCCGGTTTTTCGCCAAACGTGCTCAGGTCGACGGATTTCACCTTGCCCAGCAGGTCGGTGAGCTGCTCGCCGATAACTCCTGCATCTTTGGCCCTTACCTGTTCCAGCAGCGAGTCGGAGAAACGTGAAATGCTGTTCATGGTTTTGGCACCATAGGAAATCGACAGCACCGGGTCGGTGATATCAATTTGTGCAACCAGCTGCTGAACTTCTTCCTGCTCCTGCGGCGTTAAGTTTTGCAGCGCCGGCAGGGCTTCGGTGACGTCCGTGGCGAGCGGCTGTGCTGTGGCGACAGAGGTATTTTCCGTCATTGAAGGCATCCTCGATAAATGTTGTCCGTGTTGAACCGCGGCAACAAAGCAGAAAACCGCGGAAAAGTCAGGGATGAATGGTACTTCAGGCAGCATGATGCGCCAACTGCATTAAACAAAATCAGCCTTTAACGTGGTTTTCATTCGCCAGGATAGCAAATTGAGAGGTTTCCAATGCCAGAGGCCAGTCTCTGCGGCGTGGCATTGTTCTGCCGCGCCATCAGTGTCTTAGTTGGCGAGTAAATTGCGCGAGAAAAGATGGAAATCGACATCCGCTTTGCGTCGCCACAGCCGAGCCTTGCGCGCGCCCGTTGCGATGCTTTCTCCGGTTTCTTCAAACATGCCCGACGCTTCAAAACGGCGAATCAGGCTTTTACGCTGTATTGGTTGACCAAGAATAATTTCCGTGGCGTCGTGCAATTGTGACTGCGTAAAGGTCTCTGGCAGGCAGAAGACGGGGATAAGCGAGTACATGGTTTTCTGACGTAGCCGGTGTAGCGCTGCCTGAACGATCGCGTGGTGATCGAAAGCCGTTTCAATGTTAGTGAGTTCGCTGACGGGGATCCATTGAGCGTCACTTACGCTCTCAATATGGGGCGCGCAGTCAGCCCAGGCAATGAGCGCATACCAGGCAACGGTCAGGCTCCAGCCGCGTGGATCTCGTTGTGGACCGGAGAAGGTATCAAGCTGCTCAAGCCAGGAAGGTGATACGCCCGCTTTTTCTGTGAGCTTTCGTAGCGCGGTTTCCCGCGTGGAGGCATCACGCGTCACGTCAATAAACCCGCCTGGTAGTCCCCAGCGGTCACGCTGTGGCTGATTAGCGCGTTTTACCAGCAGCACGCAAAGCGTTTGATGGTGCAGCGTAAACAGCACGCTATCCACGGTGACCAGCGGCGCAGTATAGCGCGCAGCGTCGTAATTTTTCAGGTACTCCACTTCACTACTCATAGCTTACTCGCGGCTGATGACGGCTGCCGTGAGTGTATCAGCCCGGCAAAAAGCAACAAGCTTCATGTTTTTCCCTATAGAGATCAGTGAGATGATTTTTATTTGTGTCCGTGGGACAAATATTGCTTGCACTAAATATGTCTCAGGGACATTATTATCTCAACGTCAGGCAGGAGGGATACGATGAGTTACGAATTACAGCTTTTTCTCGATGAACAGGCGATTGCGTTTGAGCAGGGTACATTTCCCGATGGGGCCGTGTGGTTACGCATTACGCAGCGTGTGCCTGACAGTGCCCGGCTTATGCGGATAAGGGCGCGGGCAATGCGTGACATGAACGATTTGATGTTGCTGGCTCAGCTTGTCGATGCCGTAACGCATGTCTGTGACGTCTCTTTCCGGCATCTTGAGCTTCCGTGGCTCCCATATGCCCGGCAGGACAGACATCTGTGCGCTGGCGACAGCTTCGCGCTGCGGGTATTTGCTCAATACCTCAACGCCATCGGGTTCGATCGGGTCCTGGTGCTGGACCCACACAGTGAGGCGGCGGCCGCTGCCGTCAATAACCTGGTGGCAGTACCCCAGCAGCGCTGCGTGCTGCAACACCCGGCGTTACGTGAGGGACTGCGGTCCGGGCAACTCCTGGCGGTTGCGCCGGACGCCGGGGCGCTGAAGAAAATCCATGAAGTCGTTCAGGCGAGTGGCGCTGGCGAGTATGCCACCATGACCAAGCAGCGGGACGTGAAGACGGGCGCGTTAAGCGGGTTTGCGCTACTGTCTGGCGAAGTAGCAGGACGTGATGTGCTTATTGTCGATGACATTTGTGACGGCGGAGGCACCTTTATTGGGGCGGCAAACGTGCTGCGGCAAGCAGGGGCGCGCAGTGTCGCCCTGTACGTGACTCACGGCCTGTTTTCTAAAGGTATTGCGCCACTGCTGGACGGGGGAATTGACGTTATTTACACCACGACCTCCCTGACGTCGCCCGGGTTGCAGCATCCGCAGGTAAGGCTGATTGATATTGACGCTATTTATCATCAAAGGAGTGAGAGATGAAAATGAATCCGGTACTGGCCATTGACGGCTACAAAGTTTCCCATCGTGAGCAATACCCTCAGGGAACGACAAAAATCTACTCCAACCTGACGCCACGCAGTGACCACCATTTTTCATCGCCGCTGGCAGACGGAAAGCTGGTCTTCTTTGGCCTACAGGGCGTGCTGCGCTGGCTGTTGGTGGATATGTTTAACGACAGTTTTTTTAACCGCCCACAGCAAGAGGTAGTTGAGGAATATCAACGTCTGATGGATAGCTATCTGGGGCCGGGGATGGTGAGTGCTGAACATATCCGCGCCCTCCATGAGCTGGGCTATTTGCCGCTGCACATTAAGGCGCTGGATGAAGGAAGCAAAGTACCGATGCAGGTGCCGGTTTTGACCATTACCAACACCCACGACGCGTTCTTCTGGCTGGTGAACTATCTGGAAACGGTGCTGTGCTCAGAGCTGTGGAAATCCTCAACGAATGCCACTATTGCGCATCATTATCGGCGTATCTGTGAGCGCTGGGCGCAGCAAACCTGTATGGATACGGCGCATCTGGATTTCCAGTGCCATGATTTTTCTTTTCGGGGTATGTCTGGTCTGCACGACGCAGCGCAGGCTGGCTGTGGGCATCTACTGAGTTTTAAAGGAACGGACAGCATTCCGTCGCTGCTTTATGCCAGGGAATACTATATGTCGGATAGCGACAGCAGGGATATCGGTGCCAGCATTCCGGCCACGGAGCACAGCGTAATGTGTATGGGCCAGCAGGACACGGAACTTGAGACGTTTCGCCGACTGATAACGCAAGTCCATCCTCAGGGATTTGTGTCGATAGTGTCTGATACATGGGACTACTGGCAAGTGCTGACGCGTTATGCCCGGGAACTAAAGCCACTGATCCTTGCAAGGCAGGGGCGCGTCGTTTTTCGCCCTGACAGCGGCGATCCGGTTGAGATTCTGTGCGGTACGAGTGCGCTGGATGACACAAGCCCGGCCCGCAGCCCGCAGGAGAAAGGCTCGGTAGAAGTGTTATGGGAAATTTTTGGCGGGACGGTCAATGAAAAGGGATACAAGGTCCTCGATCCTCACGTTGGTCTTATCTACGGCGACTCCATCACCCTGGAGCGTGCTGATGAGATATTACGCAGGTTGGCGGCCAGGGGATTTGCCAGCTCAAACGTGGTGTTTGGCGTGGGTTCTTTTACCTACCAGTACAACACGCGGGATACTTTTGGGTTTGCCATGAAGGCGACCTGGGGTGTGGTGAACGGTGAGCCGCGCACCATAGCCAAGGCGCCTAAAACGGATAATGGCCTCAAGCGTTCAGCACGCGGGCTGCTGCGGGTTATACGTAACACGCACGGTGAACTCCAGCTATTGGATGGGCAAACGAGCGAGCAGGAGCAGCAGGGCGAGCTGAAAACGCGGTTTCTGGATGGTACGTTGCATAATGTTGAATCACTGGCGGCTATCCGCCAGCGGCTGGCGGACCAGCGGTGAAT
>JALAGK010000502.1 GCA_022712475.1 Enterobacteriaceae bacterium | reverse complement strand
GGTTTATCCCACCAGCATTAACTCACGGTTTTCCAGCATCGGGCGGCTCACCAGCGACAGCAGAATATCCTTTACAGCCTGACCCTGTGGTGACAGCGACAGCCGCGCCGACAAATTGATCGACAAAGGCAGGTTCAGGGTTGGTGATGTGATGCGTGCCATCCAGCCATTTGTGGTACCTGACAACGCACGCGCCGCCGATTCCGGCAGTACGGTCATCCCCATACCACTGGCGATAGCCGCTGTCATGGTCGCGACAGATTCGATTTCACCGATAACCCGTGCACTCAGCCTGCGCAGCGACAGCGCCTCGTCCACGCGTCGGCGCACTGCGCTGTAGTCACGCGGCAGGAAAAGACTCATTTGCGCCACCGTAGCGAGATCAACGCTGGTACCGGGGCAATCCCGTGTGCCAACCAGAAACAGGTCTTCTTTTAGCAACGTCTGGCTGATAATACCGGCCGTGGGCGCTCTGTCATAAAGTACCGCCATATCCAGCTGCCCGTTCAACAGTTTGTCGTTAAGCACCGAGCCGCTGTTTTCATGCAAAAACACCTGCACTTCCGGCAACTCCGCCCGCACCGCCTGTAACAGCGGCATGGTAACGGAACATGCCGCTGTACCCGGTGCCAACCCTATCGAGACCTGACCACGCAGGGGCTGACCGATATTGTTCACCGCCAGTTGCGCCTGTTCACACTGGCGCAGGATGGTGCGTGCGTGGGTATAGAGTATTTTCCCGGCTTCGGTGGGCGTTACGCCGCGCCGCGTGCGGTTAAGCAACAGCTGATTGAGTTCACCTTCAAGGGTAGCCACCTGTTGGCTCAGCGCCGGTTGTGCGATATGCAAAACCTCGGCGGCCTGGGTCAGGCTACCGATATCGACGATTTTCACGAAGTACTTCAGACGTCTGAGATTCATATTGCCTCCTGAACGGGATATCAGCGCACGCTGCGTACATGGAGGGTTGCAAGATGTTTGCCAGATTTGTTAATTCATCGCGAAGTGACCTAAAAACAGTCAGATAGAATATATCCTTTCAACTGATGCCTTAACGCTATGCCCCATAAGGTAAACCAATGCACCAAAACGGCGCACCCGCTGATGAATTTGTCAGCAAACAGTACCTGCACCGCTATTCTGGCTTTGACAAGCGCGCCTGGCATCGCTAATATGCGCCCGGTTAACACAATTCCTCTGTAGTTCAGTCGGTAGAACGGCGGACTGTTAATCCGTATGTCACTGGTTCGAGTCCAGTCAGAGGAGCCAAATTTAAAGAAGCCCGCCTTGTGCGGGCTTTTTGCTTTTGTGATTTTGGGTGGCCGGGTTCCGGTGCAAGTAGCGGGATGGCTCTGCGTGGTTTCGACTTGAAAACAGAGCCTTTGCCTGGGTTAACGAGTGAAGTAATAACCGCGGTTTTGACCCCGTTTACGCGGGGAACACTCTTCAGGCCAACGCTGCGTAAGCCGACGCCAGAGCCAGTAGCCCAGCGTATCGTGTCGGGCGCGCTGGCTGTTGTAACTGTAGCCA
This sequence comes from Enterobacteriaceae bacterium, assembly GCA_022712475.1. Classification (GTDB taxonomy): domain Bacteria; phylum Pseudomonadota; class Gammaproteobacteria; order Enterobacterales; family Enterobacteriaceae; genus Tenebrionibacter. Next base: position 2,316 of record JALAGK010000502.1, on the reverse strand, counting down.
GCAAGCGTTGGCACCAGTTCAGGGCTGTTATGTACGTAAAGATTCTGGAAGCCGCGGGCAAATTTACTGATATCGTGCATCGCCAGCAGCTAGCCAAACCAGCGCGCGCCCTCTTCACGGGTAAATCCCAGTTCCAGGAGGATATCAGTCACGCCAAAGCGGTTTGTGATTACCATCTGATATCCACAGGCGGCAACGTCCAGGCTGTGCCAGCACAGAAGATGAAAACGATCGTCGGTGGTTAAGGGTGAGTTTGAGGTTTTACCCCAGTAGCGGGAAAATACAGGTGCTTCATCATTATTTTTCGTCATCCTGACGCTCCTGAAATGTATTTAACCTTACCCGCCTGTCGGGCTTATTCTGGCGTAAAGTAATACTGAGCCGATATTAAACAATTTTCACGACAATACGTTTCGTTAATATCTTGCGTTCAGTTTATCTGAAGGAACCCCTGGTCCCAGATAAGATGACTTCTCTGCATTTGTACCCTGCCGGTATTTCTGCGCCATGGTAGTGTTTTTTTAAATGCGCAGCGTTGAGCCAGGCGGCAAAAATAAAATCCTTAATACGGCTACATTTTACCATCCTCGTCATCGGCTGAACTTTGCTGAAAACCGCAGAACCTTCCCCTTCTGTTCTCTTTTCGCCTGTCATACTATGACTTACGCTTTCTGAAACGCTGCAAGGAGAGACTATGACAATACCCACTACCGGGCTCACACCAGCGCAGGCCATCGACCAGCTGGAAAAGCAGTATCAGGATGCCGTTAACGCGCTACGTTGCGCCATTGCCCGCTATATTGAACACGGCGAACTACCGCCAGAAGAAGAACGCGCCGCCGGGTTATTCGTTTATCCGGAGCTGCGCGTAAGCTGGGATGGAGAGGCGCACAGCGCCTCACGTACCCGAGCCTGGGGACGTTTTACCCACGCTGGTAGCTATGCCACCACCATCACGCGCCCGTCGCTGTTTCGCGCCTACCTTGAAGAACAATTGAGCATTCTGGTTCAGGACTACGGCGCACAGATAAGCGTGGCGCCGTCGGAGCACGAAATTCCTTATCCGTATGTGATAGATGGTTCCAGCCTGTCTCTTGACCGTTCCATGAGCGCCGGGCTAACGCGCCACTTTCCCACAACTGAACTGGCGCTGATTGGTGATGAAACCGCCGATGGCCTGTTTCACCCCACCGAACGCTACCCGCTGTCGCATTTCGATGCGCGCCGCGTTGATTTCTCGCTCGCGCGCCTGCGCCACTACACCGGCACACCACCGGAGCACTTCCAGCCGTTTGTGCTGTTTACTAACTACACCCGCTACGTAGACGAATTTGTGCGCTGGGGCTGTGCCCAGATTCTGGACCCGGACAGTCCCTACATCGCCATGTCATGCGCCGGAGATAGCTGGATAACCGCGGACACACAGGCACCGGAAGAGGCAATCTCAAGCCTTGCCTGGAAGAAACACCAGATGCCCGCCTGGCATCTGATTACCGCAGACGGCCAGGGCATCACGCTGATAAATATTGGCGTTGGCCCGTCTAATGCGAAAACCATCTGCGATCATCTCGCCGTACTGCGCCCGGATGCGTGGCTGATGATTGGCCACTGCGGCGGCCTGCGCGAGAGCCAGACGATTGGCGATTACGTCCTGGCTCACGCGTATCTGCGTGACGACCACGTACTCGACTCTGTGTTACCGCCGGATATCCCTATTCCGAGCATCGCCGAGGTGCAGCGTGCGCTGTATGACGCCACCAAAGAAGTGAGCGGTATGCCCGGTGAAGAGGTCAAACAGCGGCTGCGTACTGGCACAGTGGTGACGACCGATGATCGCAACTGGGAGTTACGCTACGCCGCCTCGGCACTGCGCTTTAATCTTAGCCGCGCCGTGGCGATTGATATGGAAAGTGCCACTATCGCCGCCCAGGGTTACCGCTTTCGGGTCCCTTACGGCACGCTGCTGTGCGTTTCCGATAAGCCGCTACACGGTGAAATTAAACTACCAGGCCAGGCGAACCGTTTTTACGAAGGTGCTATTTCCGAGCACCTGCAAATCGGCATCCGCGCTATTGACCTGCTGCGTGCCGAAGGCGGGCGTCTACATTCGCGCAAATTGCGTACGTTTAACGAGCCACCGTTCCGCTAACCCCCCGGAATTAGCAGTAAAAGCGAAGCTATTTCAGTGCGTTTGCAGAATAAATCGGCAAACGCATTTTTTTTTCCACACAAGCTTTGACAAGCTGCGCCAGCGCCTTTAATATGCGCCCCGTTCACACGATTCCTCTGTAGTTCAGTCGGTAGAACGGCGGACTG
>JALAGK010000501.1 GCA_022712475.1 Enterobacteriaceae bacterium | reverse complement strand
GTTGTCATCACGACGCGGACAACGGCCACCTTCTCGGCGCTCGCCGGAGAAGCGACCATTGCCACCTTCGCGACGCTCACCGCTGCCGAAGCTACGACCACCGCCACGACGCTCGTTACGATCGCCATTGCCGAAGCTGCGACCGCCACCATTGCCACCACGACGCTCACCGCGCGGCTGCGCGTCTCCCATCAGCTGCATGTTCATAGGCTTGTTCAGGATGCGTGTGCGGGTAAAGTGCTGCAGCACTTCGCCCGGCATGCCTTTCGGCAGCTCAATAGTGGAGTGAGAGGCAAACAGCTTGATGTTACCGATGTAGCGGCTGCTGATGTCACCTTCGTTGGCGATAGCGCCCACGATGTGACGTACTTCAACACCGTCATCACGGCCCACTTCAATGCGATACAGCTCCATATCACCCACATCGCGACGTTCACGACGCGGACGATCGCCACGCTCACCGCGGTCACCACGCTCATGACGGTCATCGCGATCGCGGAATTCACGCTTCGGACGACGTTCAACAACCTGATCCGGCGGCAGGATCAGCGGACGCTCGCCCTGTGCCATTTTCAGCAGTGCAGCGGCCAGCGTTTCAATATCCAGCTCTTCTTCAGAAGCAGGCTGAATTTTCGCCAGCAGAGCGCGGTACTGTTCCAGATCGCTGCTTTCCAGCTGCTGCTGCACGCGACCAGCAAATTTTGCCAGACGACGCTGACCCAGCAGTTCTGCATTCGGCAGTTCAACTTCCGGGATGGTCAGCTTCATGGTGCGCTCAATGTTACGCAGCAGACGACGCTCGCGGTTTTCAACAAACAGCAACGCACGACCCGCACGGCCTGCACGACCGGTACGACCAATACGGTGCACGTAAGATTCGGCATCCATCGGGATGTCGTAGTTCACCACGAGGCTAATGCGCTCAACGTCCAGGCCGCGAGCGGCAACGTCGGTCGCAATCAGGATATCCAGACGACCATCTTTCAGGCGCTCCAGAGTCTGCTCACGCAGCGCCTGGTTCATGTCACCGTTCAGGGCCGCGCTGTTGTAACCGCTACGCTCCAGCGCTTCAGCCACTTCCAGAGTCGCATTTTTGGTACGCACGAAGATAATCGCGGCATCAAAATCTTCTGCTTCAAGGAAACGCACCAGCGCTTCGTTCTTACGCATGTTCCACACGGACCAATAGCTCTGGCTGATGTCCGGGCGGGTGTTGATGCTGGTCTGGATACGCACTTCCTGCGGATCTTTCATAAAGCGACGGGTGATACGACGAATCGCTTCCGGCATGGTCGCAGAAAACAGCGCAGTCTGATGCCCTTCCGGGATCTGCGCCATGATGGTTTCTACGTCTTCAATGAAGCCCATACGCAGCATTTCGTCTGCTTCATCCAGCACCAGACCTTTCAGGTTGGAGAGATCAAGCGTACCACGTTTGAGGTGATCGAGCAGACGGCCCGGCGTACCGACCACGATCTGCGGGCCCTGGCGCAGTGCGCGCAGCTGCACGTCGTAACGCTGGCCGCCGTAAAGGGCCAGCACGTTTACGCCGCGCATATGTTTAGAGAAATCGTTGCAGGCTTCTGCAACCTGTACAGCCAGCTCACGTGTCGGAGCCAACACCAGGATCTGCGGAGCACGCAGGTCCGGATCAATGTTATTGAGAAGCGGCAGGGAGAATGCTGCTGTTTTACCACTACCGGTTTGCGCCATACCCAGCACATCGCGGCCTTCCAGCAGATGCGGGATACAGGCAGCCTGGATCGGAGACGGTTTTTCGTACCCGAGATCGTTAAGTGCTTCAAGGATGGGAGCCTTCAGGCCCAGGTCGGTAAAAGTGGTTTCGATATCAGCCATGTAGTGCTAGTGCCTCAATATTAATGGCGGCCAGTCTACATAACTCAACATGAAAATGATCTGCATTTTTCATCGAAAAGTGTGAACCGGCTCAAAGTAGATGGATTGACGAACAAAAACGCCCTCACCTGTAAAGATGATGACTTACAAAGGGTTATAGGCTGATAGTGTCCGTCAGCTATTGCTGGTCCGATTCTGCCAGGTCGTCTTGATCCTGGCCCAAGAGCGCTAATTCCAACAATGCATAACGGTGCTCAACGAAGTTGTGTACGTTGTTAGCGACCGCTAACTTGAACAGTGCCGTGGCGCTGCTCTTATCCCCCAGACTTAGGTAGTACTTACCTAAATAGAAGTTGGTTTCACTGAGATGTTCAGCGAGCGAGGTGTTATCCGTTGCGTCTGCCTTCAGGCGCTCCATCAGTGTACTTTCACTGATATCGCCAAGGTAGAATTCGACGATGTTCCATCCCCATTGCTCTCTGTCCGCTCTGTCAAGGCGCTGCTTCAACATCGCCTTAGCCTGTTTCTCATCCAGCTTGCTTTCAACAAGCCAGAGCCACAGACTACGGAAAGGATCATTGGGATCGTCTTGATAAAACGCCAGCAGATCATCTTGCGCTAACCGGTAACGTCCGCCGTAATAGAGGGCGATACCGCGGTTCAGACGCGCGTAATTGTAAGTTGGATCAAGCTCAAGTACAGAATCAAACGCTTCATAGGCAGCGTCAAAATTGCCTGCCTGCGTTAAATATATGCCTAAGTAATTGAAAACCTCAGGCATGTCCGGGCGAATCGCCAGTGCTTGCGAAAAATCGTTTCGCGCCAGCGCTCGCAGACCGAGACTATCATACAACACTCCGCGCTCATATAAAAGCTGTGCGCGTTCGTCATCGGTTAAAGCCCGACTGGCAAGGATCTGTTCCATGCGCGCAAGAATGACTTCTTGTTGCAGCGTCGGCTGCAGCGGCACGGCCAGTACTTCGTTTTTACGCCAGGCAGAATTATTGCCGCATCCTGCTACAGCCAGAACGGTCGCAACAAGGCACCAGCGCAACAAAGGCTTCATTTCCCACTCCCGAAGACAACGATTGGATGAACGTCCTGTCCCCCGGCAACTACGCAGAACATCCTGTTCCACATGCAGGCTCTCTGCGAAAACCGCAGAGAGCCCGGGTAGCAAACCTTACTCTGCTTCAGGCGCAGTTGGCTGTGCAGCAGGAGACTGCTCAACCGCTTCCTTAATGCTCAGGCGAACACGGCCCTGGCGATCAACTTCCAGAACCTTCACCGGCACTTCCTGACCCATCTGCAGATAATCGGTGACTTTTTCGACGCGCTTGTCAGCAATCTGGGAAATGTGTACCAGACCTTCTTTACCGCCGCCGATAGCAACGAACGCACCAAAGTCCACAATACGGGTCACTTTCCCGTTGTAGATACGACCAACTTCGATTTCGGCCGTGATTTCTTCGATACGACGGATAGCAAACTTCGCTTTATCGCCGTCAGTCGCTGCAATCTTCACGGTACCATCATCTTCGATTTCGATAGTGGTACCCGTTTCTTCGGTCAGGGCGCGAATAACAGAGCCGCCTTTACCGATAACGTCTTTGATCTTGTCCGGGTTGATCTTGATGGTGTGGATACGCGGTGCGAACTCAGAGATATCGCCGCGCGGCGCATTGATCGCCTGCTCCATCACGCCCAGAATGTGCAGACGTGCACCTTTCGCCTGGTTCAACGCTACCTGCATGATTTCACGGGTAATGCCTTCAATTTTGATATCCATCTGCAGTGCAGTGATACCTTCACGAGAACCCGCAACTTTAAAGTCCATATCGCCAAGGTGATCTTCGTCACCCAGGATGTCGGACAGCACCACAAAGTTCTCACCTTCTTTCACCAGGCCCATTGCGATACCCGCAACAGCGGCTTTGATAGGCACACCAGCATCCATCAGCGCCAGAGAAGCACCACATACGGAAGCCATAGAAGAAGAACCGTTGGATTCGGTGATTTCAGACACAACACGTACGGTGTACGGGAAACGGTCTGCAGCCGGCATGACTGCCAACACACCACGCTTCGCCAGACGACCATGGCCGATTTCACGACGCTTCGGTGAACCGACCATGCCGGTTTCGCCCACAGAGTACGGAGGGAAGTTGTAGTGGAACAGGAAGCGGTCAGTACGATCGCCCATAAGTTCGTCAATATTCTGCGCGTCACGCTCGGTACCGAGGGTCGCCGTTACCAGCGCCTGAGTTTCACCACGGGTGAAGAGCGCAGAACCGTGGGTACGCGGCAGTACACCAGTACGCACGTCCAGGCCACGAATCATGTCTTTTTCACGGCCGTCGATACGCGGCTCGCCTGCCAGCACACGAGAACGTACAACGTTTTTCTCAATGGCGTGCAGAATGTCGCCGAGTTCGTTCTCGTCCAGCGCCTCGCCTTCCGGCTGCTCTGCCTGCAGTGAAGCAATTACTTCAGATTTGATAGCATCAATCTTCGCGTAACGTTCCTGCTTGTCTGTAATGCGGTAAGCATCGCTCAGGCGTGCTTCGGCCAGGGCCGCAACGCGCGCGTTAAGCGCGTCGTTTGCGGCTTCAGGCTGCCAGTCCCAACGCGGTTTGCCCGCTTGTTTAACCAGCTCGTTGATGTTCTGAATCACAACCTGCTGCTGATCGTGGCCAAACACCACGGCGCCCAGCATCTGATCTTCACTCAGCAGTTCGGCTTCAGATTCAACCATCAGCACCGCACCTTCGGTACCGGCAACGACCAGATCCAGTTTGCTGGATTTCAGTTCATCCTGGGTCGGGTTTAGCACGTACTGGTCGTTAATGTAGCCAACGCGAGCGCAGCCGATAGGACCGTTGAACGGAATACCAGACAAAGACAGTGCAGCAGACGCACCAATCATAGCAACGACGTCAGGGTTAACCTGCGGGTTAACGGAAACAACGGTCGCGATAACCTGCACTTCGTTGACGAAACCTTCCGGGAACAGCGGGCGAATCGGGCGGTCAATCAGACGCGCGGTCAGCGTTTCGCCTTCGCTCGGACGGCCTTCACGGCGAAAGAAACTACCCGGGATGCGACCAGCAGCGTAAGTACGCTCCTGGTAGTTCACGGTAAGCGGGAAAAAGTCCTGGCCTGGCTTCGCTTTTTTAGCGCCAACCACGGTTACGAATACCGCAGTGTCGTCCATGCTGGCCATGACAGCTGCAGTGGCCTGACGAGCCATCATGCCAGTTTCGAGGGTAACAGTATGTTGACCATACTGAAATTTCTGAACGATCGGATTAAGCAAAATTTTATCCTTACTTATCAGTTGAACAACGCGCCATGAAGGCGCGCTGTGGTCAATCTCCGATCCTGTTGCATCCTCGCGACTAATGACAATCCTCGATGGAATAAACCAAGGTTTCTCATTAGCCGCGCGAATCCGTGCAAGCCAGGATCATATACAGCAACAATACATGAGTTTGCAGGTAATTGCTGCCGTCTGACTGAAAAAAGGGGCCTGAAGAGGCCCCTTTTCTGAAACTTGCGAATATTAGCGACGCAGGCCCAGACGCTCGATCAGGCTGGTATAACGTGCTACATCTTTACGCTTCAGGTAGTCGAGCAGCTTACGACGCTGAGAAACCATGCGCAGCAGACCACGACGGCTGTGGTGATCTTTTTTGTGCTCTGCAAAGTGGCCCTGCAGGTGGTTGATCTGTGCAGTCAGCAGAGCAACCTGAACTTCGGTGGAACCACTGTCGTTAGTACCACGGCCGAACTCAGCAACGATTTTAGCTTTAGCTTCAACGCTTAGAGACATTTTTTGAACTCCAGATTTACAAATAAAAAGGCAGGGTGCCGATCTCTAATTCAGCAACCCCAGGATAAAGCCGGGATATTCTACCTGTCGCCATTATTTATCGCAAGGCGGCGCTCGGGCTGGTGCCTTAATTTACATGCACGACTTAATTTATTCTGCGATATCTCCAGTGACGCTAACATACTCTCGTATTAAGCTGGTGCCTGGAACGCAAGGATTGACCGGAGAAGAGAAGAAATAGCAACCTTACTGCGTGCAGAAAAATTAAGATGAGGAAAATCTCAGCGAAGAGCAGAACGCTCTTCGCCGTTAACGTTATACCCCCGGCGGGTATTCCACGACCAGGCGACGCGGCGCAACGCGACCTTCATCGTCAATTTGCGCCATACCGATAAACTTGCGTGCTTCACCTTCCGTCACGCGCACCAGCCCTTCGGTCGGTACACCATTAACGCGCACTGGATTACCGTTTTTGAAATAAACGGCAACTTCCGGCAGCAGATTGACGACCGGGAAATCCGCCGCCGGGCTGTCCATTGGCATCAGTAACGGATCAAGCAGGTCGGCGGCTGCGATCTCCTGCTGCTCTGCCTGTTCAACCAACGCTGCAAGCTGCTCCAGCGTTACCATGCGCTCCACCGGATAACGGCTGACCGCCAGACGACGCAGGAAAATCACGTGTGCACCACAGCCGAGTTTCTCGCCTAAATCGTCAATGATAGTGCGGATATAGGTGCCTTTTGAGCAGTGAATTTCAAGCTCCAGTTCATCACCTTCATGGCGAATAAACAGCAATTCATACACCACTATCGGACGGGCCTCACGTGGTACATCAATACCCTGACGCGCATACTCGTACAGCGGCTTGCCCTGGTATTTAAGCGCTGAGTACATCGACGGGATCTGCTGGGTTTCACCACGAAACGTGTCCAGCGCGGCTGCCAGCTCCTGTGCCGTAAAATTAACCGTACGCTCCTCAACTACCTGCCCGTCGGCATCGGAGGTATCGGTACGCTGGCCCAGGCGGGCAACGACGCGATAGCGCTTGTCCGAATCCAGCAGATACTGGGAAAACTTGGTGGCTTCACCAAGGCAAATCGGCAGCATACCGGTTGCCAGCGGATCCAACGCGCCAGTGTGCCCGGCGCGATTGGCGTTATACAAGCGTTTTACCTTTTGTAACGCGTCGTTCGAAGACAAGCCTTGCGGCTTATCCAGCAACAGCACACCGTGAACGTCGCGACCGCGACGACGAGGACGACTCATTAGTCCTCCTTGTCGCCATCTTCGGCATCAACGCGACGCTCTTCGTCCTGTTTCACTACGCTGGAAACGAGGTTGGACATACGCATGCCTTCTACCAGTGAGTTATCGTAGAAGAACGTCAATTCCGGCACGATACGCAGGCGCATTGCTTTACCCAGCAGCGTGCGAATGTAGCCAGAAGCATCACGCAGCGCCTTGAGGCCTTCGCTGATCGCTTTTTCATCGCCGTCGTTAAGGAAGGTGACATACACTTTGGCATAAGCCAGATCACGGGACATTTCCACGCCAGACACCGTGGTCATCAGGCCCAGACGCGGGTCTTTGATTTCACGCTGAAGGATAAGCGCAATTTCTTTTTGCATCTCCTGCCCAACGCGCTGCGGGCGGCCAAATTCTTTAGCCATAATAAATTCTCCAGACAAAGAGGGGGGCCGAAGCCCCCCATAATCACACTGTTCTGCCGACGCTTAGTCGATAGAGCGCTGAATTTCGATAATTTCAAAGACTTCGATCATATCGCCACTGCGCACGTCGTTGTAGTTCTTAACGCCAATACCACATTCCATACCGTTACGCACTTCGTTGACGTCATCTTTAAAGCGGCGCAGAGATTCCAGCTCGCCTTCGTAGATAACCACGTTGTCGCGCAGTACACGAATCGGGTTGTGACGCTTGACCACGCCCTCGGTCACCATACAGCCAGCGATAGCGCCAAACTTCGGAGACTTGAACACGTCGCGCACTTCTGCCAGACCGATGATCTGCTGTTTGTATTCCGGTGCCAGCATGCCGCTCATGGCTGCTTTCACTTCGTCAATCAGGTTATAAATGACGGAGTAGTAACGCAGATCCAGGCTTTCAGCTTCAATGACGCGGCGCGCAGAGGCGTCAGCACGTACGTTAAAGCCTACCAGGATGGCGTTAGACGCCGCAGCAAGCGTTGCGTCGGTTTCGGTGATACCACCTACGCCAGAACCGATAATCTTCACCTTCACTTCGTCGGTGGAGAGTTTCAGCAGCGAGTCGGTGATAGCTTCTACAGAACCCTGAACGTCGGCTTTGAGCACGATGTTCACTTCGGACACTTCGCCTTCGGTCATGTTGGCGAACATGTTTTCCAGTTTCGCTTTCTGCTGACGAGCCAGTTTCACTTCGCGGAACTTGCCCTGACGGTAGAGCGCCACTTCGCGGGCTTTCTTCTCGTCACGTACTACGGTCGCTTCATCACCCGCAACCGGCACACCAGACAGGCCGAGAATTTCTACCGGAATAGAAGGACCTGCTTCCGTGACTTCCTGACCCAGTTCGTTACGCATTGCACGAACACGGCCATACTCAAAGCCACACAACACGATGTCGCCTTTATGCAGGGTGCCTTCACGCACCAGCACACTGGCTACCGGGCCACGGCCTTTGTCCAGGAAGGATTCGATAACCACACCGCTTGCCATACCGTTGCGTACAGCTTTGAGTTCAAGAACCTCAGACTGCAGCAGAATCGCGTCGAGCAGTTCATCAATACCGGTACCGGCTTTCGCAGATACGTGTACAAACTGGCTTTCACCGCCCCACTCTTCTGGAATGATGCCGTACTGTGCCAGCTCATTCTTAACACGGTCGGGATCGGCTTCCGGCTTATCAATCTTGTTAACGGCAACCACCACCGGAACTTTCGCTGCTTTCGCATGCTGGATAGCTTCAATGGTCTGCGGCATCACGCCGTCGTCTGCGGCAACAACTAGGACAACGATGTCAGTTGCCTGCGCACCACGTGCACGCATCGCGGTAAACGCGGCGTGGCCTGGGGTGTCCAGGAAGGTGATGCTGCCGTTGTCGGTCTGCACGTGGTAAGCACCAATGTGCTGCGTAATACCGCCCGCTTCGCCAGAGGCGATTTTGGTAGAACGGATGTAGTCGAGCAGCGAGGTCTTACCGTGGTCGACGTGACCCATGATGGTCACAACCGGCGCACGCGGCTCGGCCTGAACACCGGTATCACGGTCACTCATCAGCGCTTCTTCCAGCTCGTTCTCACGACGCAGGATAACCTTGTGACCCATTTCTTCGGCAACCAGCTGTGCGGTTTCCTGGTCAATCACCTGG
>JALAGK010000500.1 GCA_022712475.1 Enterobacteriaceae bacterium | reverse complement strand
CAATTAAGTCGCCTGATGGCGCAACAATGTGAAAAAGTTTCTACCAGAAAGGTAGAAAGACGGACGCGGGGTGGAGCAGCCTGGTAGCTCGTCGGGCTCATAACCCGAAGGTCGTCGGTTCAAATCCGGCCCCCGCAACCAATACAAAACGAACACCCTAAAGGGTGTTTTTTTGTTTCTGGCATTCAGCCACGCCCAACCTGCTTACTAACCCGCATAAAAAAACGCCCCGCAGGGCGCTCGTTTCTGGTTTGCGGCTATCCTCGCCGCGCCAGCATCGCATCACTGGCAAAATAGGCGCGAATACCTTTAAGAATGGATTCTGCCACCTTCTGTTGAAACGCTGCGGTACGTAGCTTGCGCTCCTCATCCACGTTACTGATAAACGCGGTTTCCACCAGAATTGACGGAATGTCCGGCGCTTTAAGTACCGCAAACCCCGCCTGCTCCACACGTGGCTTATGCAAACGGTTGATGTTGCCCATATGGTTGAGCACCGCTTTCCCAAATGCCAGACTGTCGTTAATGGTCAACGACTGCACCATATCGAACATGGTGTGGTCGAGATACCGGTCACCACTTTTGCCTACCCCGCCAATCAGGTCAGCCGCGTTCTGGGTTTGCGCCAGGAATTTTGCCGCGGTACTGGTCGCCCCTTTGGTTGACAGGGCAAACACCGAGGAACCATGGGCCGAACGGTCGGTAAAGGCATCAGCGTGGATTGAAACAAAGAGATCCGCACGCTGCTTACGCGCCTTCGCCACGCGCACTCCCAATGGAATAAAGATATCCTCATTGCGCGTCATATACGCTTTCATATTGGATTCTTTATCAATCAGCGCCTTCAGACGGCGGGCAATCTGTAACACCACGTCCTTTTCATGGGTTTTGTATTTACCAATAGCTCCGGGATCTTCGCCGCCGTGGCCTGGGTCAAGCATGATAACAATAGGCCTGTCACGCCCGGCTTTGCCCGGCTGCGGTCCCTGATTTTGCTGAGTGCTTTGCTTATCAAGCGTGCCCTTATTGTAATCCTCGAGCAGCGCCATCAACGGGTCTTGCTCGGTGGCCGCATTTGCCGGATAGAGATCCATCACCAGACGGTCTTTAAATTCCGCCACCGGCGCCAGCGCAAACATATGAGGAGAAACGTTCTGGCGCAGCTCAAATACCAGACGCACGGTTTGCGGATCAAACTGCCCGACGCGCGCCGATTTGATGTACGGATCGTCTGCACGCACCAGGTTGTCCAGCCCCTTAAGCACCGAATTAAGCTGCACACCTTCAATGTCAACCACCACGCGCTCCGGGTTGCTGAGCGCGAACTGGCGATACTTAAGCTCGCGACTGGACTCCAGCGTTACGCGCGTGTAGGCCGATGCTGGCCATACGCGCACCGCAATCACCTGGCTTGTAGCGGCAAACCCCAGCGGACTGACGCTCAACAGCCACATGGCTCCCGCCCCCTGCAGCAAGCGGCGGCGGCTGAATAAACGGTCTCCCGACATGCTTCTCCCGAGCAAATAGCGAACCACTATCTACGTTCTTAAGAAATTCTAAGCCGAAAACTTTAGCGAAAGCTGCATCTACTGTCATCTATAGAAGGGTAAACATTCAAAAACAAATGCGCTTATTGTGTGAAAAACAGGTGAAATTGCCGCTTGCGCTCGCGACCGGAAAAGAATAAAAATACAATTATTACGAATAAAAATTCAGCGAGGAAGTGTCGTGGTTAAGGAGCGCAAAACAGAGCTGGTCGAAGGATTTCGTCACTCCGTCCCCTACATCAACGCCCACCGGGGCAAAACATTCGTCATTATGTTAGGTGGCGAGGCGATTGAGGATGAAAACTTCTCAAGCATTGTCAATGACATAGGACTTTTGCACAGTCTGGGTATTCGCCTTGTTGTTGTTTATGGCGCTCGTCCGCAAATTGACGCAAACCTCGCAGAGCACCACTGTGAGCCCATTTATCACAAGCATACTCGTGTAACCGATGCCAGAGCGCTGGAGCTTGTTAAGCAGGCCGCCGGTATGTTACAGCTGGAAATCACTGCCCGTTTGTCGATGAGCCTTAGCAACACCCCACTTCAGGGTGCGCATATTAACGTCGTGAGCGGTAACTTTATTATTTCCCAGCCGCTGGGGGTGGATGATGGCGTGGACTATTGCCACAGCGGACGCATCCGTCGTATCGACGAAGAAGCCATTAACCGCCAGCTCGACAGCGGCGCCATCGTACTACTGGGGCCCGTTGCGGTATCGGTCACCGGCGAGAGTTTCAATCTCACTTCTGAAGAGATAGCGACCCAGCTTGCTGCAAAACTGCGGGCTGAAAAAATGATTGGTTTTTGCTCATCACAGGGCGTTATCAACGCTGAAGGCAATATCGTTTCCGAGTTGTTCCCTAATGATGCCCAGCAGCGCGTAGAGGAGCTTGAAGCCGAAGGCGATTACCATTCCGGCACGGTGCGCTTTTTGCGCGGTGCTATCAAAGCATGTCGCAGTGGTGTACGTCGCTGCCATCTCATTAGCTACCGTGAAGACGGCGCACTGCTTCAGGAGCTGTTCTCGCGCGACGGTATCGGCACACAGATCGTTATGGAAAGCGCCGAGCAGATTCGCCGCGCTACCATCAACGATATTGGCGGGATTCTTGAGCTGATTCGCCCGCTTGAACAGCAGGGTATCCTGGTACGTCGCTCACGCGAGCAACTGGAAATGGAAATTGATAAATTCACCATTATTGAGCGCGACAATCTGACCATTGCCTGTGCAGCGCTGTATCCGTTTGTTGAAGAGAAGATTGGTGAAATGGCCTGCGTGGCGGTACATCCGGACTATCGCAGTTCATCACGCGGCGAGGAGTTACTTAACCGTATTGCCGCTCAGGCAAAACAGATGGGGCTGACACGCCTGTTTGTGCTCACCACGCGCAGTATTCACTGGTTCCAGGAGCGGGGATTCACGCCAGTGGATGTGGAACTGTTGCCGGAAAGTAAAAAGCAGATGTATAACTACCAGCGTCGCTCGAAGGTACTGATGGCGGATTTAACCTGAGTGCAGGGCTGTGGGTCAGGGCGCGAAGCGACAACATGTCACGCCCTGACTCTACTCTGGCGGGCAAAACCAGCCCGTGCTGAGCGCTTATATCAACGTTGCCTGTAGCATAAAACAGTCCCATCCGTGGCCTTTGACGCTCTGATCAACGCCACCTAACACGCAGCATAATCTTGCTTAATTGCTACACTTCCAGTCCCTGCATATGCCCGTTACGTTTAATCCTGCCCAACGCTATCCACTACCCCCGCAAACAGCGCCGGTAACCCGCTGCGCCGCTCTGTACCACTGGCAATAGCCATCTCCAGCACGCGCGGTTGTGCATAAAGCGAAAGCTGCTTACGTGCACGGGTAATCGCGGTATACACCAATTCGCGGGTGATAAGTGGTACAAACTCACCGGGCAATACCAGTGCAGTGTGGTCGAACTCCGAGCCTTGAGATTTATGCACGGTCATGGCCCACGCTGTCTCATGCTCCGGCAGCCGGCTCGGCTGCACTGATTTAAGCGTGCCGTCGGGCATCGGGAACCATACCCGCAGCTCGCCACGCAGGCGCAGTGCAATACCGATATCGCCGTTAAACAAGCCCAGTGCACTGTCGTTACGCGTAATCATTACTGGTCGCCCGTGATACCAGCCCGACAGGTTGTCAGGCCGGGAAATCAGACGACGCTGCATAAGTGCCTGCTCCAGGCGCTCATTAAGCCCGCTCACACCAAACGGTCCTTCGCGCAGCGCACACAGCAACTGGTAGTCACTAAACGCGCTCAGTATCTGTGCAGGCTCGCCATCAGTCTGGCGTAGAAGTTGCAAGTAACGTGCATAGCCCTTCTGCGCACCTTCAATCATGGCACCATAATCAGCCTGGCTGCCCATCGAATAGCTGGCAACATCCGCAAACGACGCCTTGCATAACGTCAGCGCCTGGCGCGTATCGCTATCATTGACTGCTGCCGCCAGTTGCCCAATGCCGGAATCGCTGCCAAAACGGTAACTTTTACGCAGCAGGCACAGACTGTCACGAAGTTGATGTGCGCTGCCATTTTCGCCAGCCTCCACATCACAACCGGTCAGGCGTGATAGTTCGGCTGCGCGCTCGCGGCTGTACCCCTGACTCACAAAGTGGCAGAGGTCGCCCAGCACCGCGCCCGCCTCTACAGAAGCCAGCTGATCGCGGTCGCCGAGGAAAATAATCCGCGCGCGTGCCGGTAATGCCGCCACCAGGCGCGCCATCATCGGCAGGTCGACCATAGAGGCTTCATCAACCACTAATACATCAAGATGCAGCGGGTTGTCGGCGTGATAACGCAGGCGCTGGCTCCCCGGCTGCACGCCCAGCAGGCGGTGCAACGTACAAGCTTCTTCCGGCAGCAGCGCTTTTTGCCCATCAGTCAGCGCCAGGCGCTGTAGCGCAGCCCCCAGCGACTCCGTGAGCCGCGCCGCCGCTTTCCCCGTTGGTGCAGCAAGTCGAATACGCGGCTGATTTTCTTCCTCAAGCTGTACCAGGGCTGCAAGCAGCTTTGCCACCGTTGTGGTTTTA
The DNA here is from genome assembly GCA_022712475.1 of Enterobacteriaceae bacterium. Taxonomy (GTDB): domain Bacteria; phylum Pseudomonadota; class Gammaproteobacteria; order Enterobacterales; family Enterobacteriaceae; genus Tenebrionibacter. Next base: position 125 of record JALAGK010000500.1, on the reverse strand, counting down.
CCGGTGCCTGGGCCGCCAGAAATCACGGCAATGCGCCGCGTCAGCGCTACTGCGGCAGCCACTTTCTGCCAGTCAACACCCGCTACGGGCGCAAACAAACCGTCCAGCACGGTGCGCAATTGGGT
>JALAGK010000499.1 GCA_022712475.1 Enterobacteriaceae bacterium | reverse complement strand
GTTCTTCTCTAATCGATAAAAAGCTGAATACGAGTCGCCCGCTATAAAATCAAAACCAAAGGTTGGGAGACATTCACCACTAACAGCCTGAATTTGCTCATCAGGATGAGAAAATGTTTTATATATCTCCTGACCTGAATCACTGCCAAACTGCACAGAAAATATCTTTTCACCCTTATTGGCCGGAGCCGTAATACAAACCTGATTATCCACTATAGCAGCCTGTGCAGGAAGTTCACGTGTTACCGGGTCCATTGGCCCGGGGCAGCCAGTTAAAAGGAACGTAGCACTCAACAGTATAAATTTCTTCATGAATATCTATCCTCTCCCTGTGACAATCTTTTGATAAAGTGACGGCACATCACCTAAATTATCCACGCCTCTGTATTTTCCCATCCTGCCAGGAGCCTGATTATCCCGCCATATTCCTATTCCGTAGACTAACAGTAGCCAGTAATCAGCTAATATAGATGCCTGCTGTTCAAGGGAATAATCTGTCAATTTATCTCTATTTAGCCGATATGTATAATCCGCAGCCCAGCTAAACGAACCGCGCAATCTGACCCATTGTCCAGTCTGGTGTTGCCAGACATGCCCAAGTTCATGGATGAAGAGGTGTTTATGCTCAAGGGATATATGTGGGACTGAATAATCTGGAGCATAAAGCTGTTTTCTGAACCATAGTTCGCCATTAGGCGTCATTGCATATCTGGAGCTTTGGAGTCCAAAAGGTAGATAGCTATCACAATGTACCCAGATTCGACCATACACAAGAGAGCCCCCGTACACCCTATGAGCCATAGCAACTTCTCCGGGAGTCATCAGGCGTAATGTTCCTTCTCCCGTTTGCGTATTGCTTGCAGACATGCTCGAATCCCAACTAATCCATTAGAAACGCGAATCATATAGATGATTTTTAAAGCAGTCCAGGCGTCTGCTCGCCGTAATAATGAGGTTTATCACGCAAGAGTGAAGTACTCGGGTTGTAAAAACATTAATTTCCTATCAAGATCGAGAAATTCACCCAGTAACTGAATGGCCTTATGGCAACCTTTCAAACACTCTCTCACGCCATCGCAAACATGCGAAGACAATTTCAAGGATTGTGATGATGAGCATATTACCTATTGGGTCGCTGGTTATTTCTGAGCATTTTGAGGGCATCGGAAAAGTCGTCAGCATTGATATTGACGCATACAATGCAATAGTTGCTTTTTTTGAGTCACCGACTCAACCTTATGCACGGCAAACGAAAGTTCCTTTAGAACAACTCACCCCGACAATCCCGCACGAAGAGACGGTAATTTATTGCATTGAACCACAAAGCCAACGATGGGCTAGAGCCCGATTTGGCGGTTCGCGCCCCAAAGGGGATTTTCTCGTCATCTTTCGCGAAGATGAAAGTACGACGCTGCCAATCGACGAAATTTTTGTTCTGAACAAAGCGCCGGATACCCCAGTAAACCCTGCAGATTTCCTTGCCCACCAAGCTAACGACGCGCCATTCTTTTTCCCTCACCGCCAAGCCTTTATTGAAACTTACATCCAACAACGTGCTGCCTGCCGGGCGATGGCATCTATTTCCAGTAGCGCCGTTGAACTTGAGCCCCACCAGTTGGCGGTGGTGCGCCGTGTGCTTCAGGATAAAAACCCTAAATATATTCTGGCCGATGAGGTTGGTCTGGGGAAAACCATCGAAGCTGGTATGGTCGTCCGTGAACACGCGTTAGAAACTACTGGCCACGTCAGCATGCTTATTGCAGTTCCTGCACCGCTCGTTAACCAGTGGCGGGAAGAACTGAGTGAACGCTTTCAACTGAAACAATTGATTATTGAGACCTCCTCGGCCCTCACGGGTATGCAACAAAATGAGGTCGCAGAAGGCATCGTGATTTGCAGTCATTTTGATGCCTGCGCCTTGATTGAACGAGGATTCCTACCTTCACTTATCGTGGTTGATGAGGTTCACCAGATTGCCTCCTGGCCGTGGTCAGGAGATAAAGATGAACGTTATGACTTCAACCTGATCGCTGAGGGTTGCCGGAAAGCCCACTACGTTCTGTTACTCACGGGGACCCCTCTGCATGGGCATGAAAGGAACTTCTTGTCGATGCTGCACTGTATTAATCCCGAAGCCTACCAAGTGGATGAGACCCATCTGCAAGACTTTACCGAACTGGTCAAAAATCGTGAAAACCTCGGCGGGATCTTCTCGGGGTTAGTACCTTCCGTCTCAAACGTCAGCTTACGCCGTAATATGGAAACACTGCAGCAGCAGTTCCCAGAAGATACTGTTCTGATGACACTCTGCCAGCAACTCATCCCGCTTATTGGGACGTTCTCCCCCAATACCCCGGAGCGTGAAGAAAGGATCCGGGATATTCGCCGGCACCTAGGGGAAAACTATCGCATTCATCATCGACTGTTGCGTAACCGCCGTCAGGTTTCACTCAGCTTCGATGAAACGAAAAACCTCAACCTAAACCTTCTGTTTCCAGGGCTAAATGGAGCAGCGGAGTGCCGCTGGTATTGCGATGGGTTAGCGTTAGACGAACTGATTGATGAGTATCGTTCATTATCTTTACTGCCGCAGAATACGCAGTGGGCAATGAGTGAAGACACGTACCTCTTCTGGATTGACGATCTCCTATCCAGCCCACTCTGTGTCATGCAACGCGCTAAAGTACATTTGGGTGAAGCGGAACGCACTCAGGAAGAACGAGATCTGTTAGAACACATTGTTTCAACTGCAAAAAATGAACTTCAGGCCATTGATAACAAGCTTGCCATCACCCTGAATGAGTGGCTGCAAAAGAATTCAACAGGAAAAGCCATCGTCTTCTGCGATCGTTCGGATCTTGCCCAGCACTTGGCAATAAAGCTCGAACTGCTGCTGGAGTACCCCCTGGAGCGCTATCAGCCGGGTCAACCCCTGATGTATCTGAAACCCGGCAGCCCCATTCGGATCCTGATCTGCGATAAAAGCGGCGAAGATGGTCTGAATCTCCATGGGGGTCTGCGACTGGCCGTTCACTACGGTTTACCGCGCTCTTGTAGCCGTATTGAACAGCGCCTTGGTCGTCTGAACAGGTACAGTGCAAACCTGAAAGGCGTAAAACCCGTCCAGAGTCTGATCCTGAAAAATCACGCCGACCGCGGATTACGCAACGTGTGGGCCAGCATTCTGAAAGACAGCATTGGCGTATTTAATAACACCATCGCCAGCCTCCAGTTCGTCCTCGACGATTATCTGGAAAATGCGTGGCAAAATGTCTACCAAGAAGGTCCGGTGGCCCTTGAACGTATTGCCAGCGAATTCCCTGGCGAACAAGGCATTCTGGCCAATGAAACGCATAAAATTAACATGCAGGAAAAGCTGCTGGCGATGGATGACGAGATTGCAGAGGCGGCGATTTTTGCGCAACAGATAAGCGCTGACGATCATCTTGCAGTAGCGCAGTGTAATGCGCTGACAAGTTGGATCACGCGTGCACTGCGTTTTCGCGCCACCGGCACCGCAGAAAAAGGTATCAAGTTTCAGTTCGAACTCTCTGACCGCAGCACAGGGACGCTGGTCGATTTTAAAACCTTTCTCACCACCTGCATGCTCAGCTTCGATAAAGAAGGGGGTAACCCACCGTCAACGCATCTGATGAGCGCTGAACGCATTCCGGCGATCGACGGAACAACCGTTTATCCGCTGCGTTATGGGCAGCCATTTGTCGATACGATCTGGCAACTGTTAAACCAGGATGCCCGGGGCAGTTCCATGGCGGTACTGCGGGTGCTCCCAAAGCCATTGAATGAGCCCAATTACTTCTTCCAGTCTACCTGGCTTGTCACCCATCGCCAGACGCAGGACACCTACGCCCAACGCCGTATCGCAGACGAGTTGTACCCGCCGCGTATTGTGCAACACTGGCTGTCCTCTAAGGGTACACCGGTGACGAATCCGCAGTTGCTGGAACTGCTCAATAGCGAGTACGCCAAACATGAAACATCGCAGAAATTCTATGCAGATATGAATCTGCGCCCTAATCTCTGGCAAGAAATTGAAGAGCTTGTCTCACCGGACACCTGGAAAGAGATGGTGGAACGAGTCTATGCCAGTGACCGGGAACAACAACAGGCAACCTTCGGCGAACAAGCCAGACTCCAGTTAATGGCCGTCAAAGCCGTGGTGGTGTGCAGCAGAAATCTACTGGAGGAAATCGTCTGATGGAAGAGGAATGGTCACGCCTGCAGCAGGCGCTAACCACCTGTTTTAGTCAAGGGGTCACCTTTAAGGACGGCATCGAAAATCAGTTTCTGAACAGACTGATTCAGATCATCACCGATGCCTCGGCAGGTCATGGTGACATTTTTGCCGGCTATGCCGATGCGTTACGTGCCGCTCACGCAAGTGGTATTAGCGCGCCGTGGCTACCCCTGCCGCCGGAACTGACCGACGCTCCGGCGCCTGAGTGGGGCATGACAAAGTCGCCTGCCGCGCAACAAATTCAACTGGCTGAAGAGGCGGACCTGGCGCTGACCAGAGCCACCTATCAGCGTAAGATCCGCAGGAACTTGCTGCGCCCCGAGACCGATCCGGCACTGAAGCGCCTGTTACCCGAGGAGCCCTGGCTGACTCACTATCAGGGATTCGGTCAACAGGCCGCCATCCGGACGCTGCTAACGTCTGATAATAACTGTACATTGCTGGTGAATCTGCCCACCAGTTGCGGTAAAAGTCTGCTCACCCAACTCCAGGCGCTCAGCGCACCGACAAACACCCTCACGCTGGTGATCGTCCCCACCGTCGCCCTCGCAATTGAGCAGGCTGACGACATGCAAAAACTGCTTCGCGGCACCGACCAAGATCATGGTGGAAGTTATGCTTGGATCGGAGGACAAGATCAGCCCTCGCGTCAGGCAATTAAGGAAAGAATCAAAGCGGGGACACAGCGTGTGCTCTTCTGTTCCCCGGAATCCGTTCGCTCTTCTTTGGTTCCGGTGCTGTTTGAGCTTTCCAGACTGAATATGATTGGCGCGATCGTCATCGACGAAGCGCATTTGATCGATCAATGGGGCGCAGAGTTCCGTCCTGACTTTCAGATGATTGCCCCTATGATTCGCTCACTGAAAGCCCTAGGAAAATGCCGTTTTCGTACGCTGCTACTTTCGGCGACTTACAGCAAAAGCACCCGGGACATTCTGGTCGAGCAGTTCCATGATGAAAACAGCGAACTGATTGAAGTGTCAGCTAATTTTCTACGCCCGGAGCCGGAATATTTTGTGCATCATGAGGCAAATGAAAACGCGCATCGTCAGCGGGTCGAACAGCTTCTGATGACCTTACCCCGCCCGCTGATTTTGTATTGCACTACCCGCACAGATGCGGAAATGTGGTCTGCCCGTCTGAACGAACTGGGCTACTGGCGAACCGGCATGTTCCACGGTCAAACTGACACAAACAATCGCAAGAAATTGATTTCAAAATGGAAAAATGACCAGCTCGATATCATGGTCGCTACCTCTGCCTTTGGGGTAGGGATGAATAAAAAGGAAATCCGCAGCATCATTCATGCTGCCATTCCGGAAAATATCGACCGCTATTACCAGGACTGCGGGCGTGCTGGGCGTGACGGCAGATCCTGCCAGCTGCATCTGGTATGGCATAAGGCGCAAATGAAAACGGCAAAATCGCTGGCCGTTGAAACGCTGATTGGCGTAGAAAAAGGTTTTGCCCGCTGGAAAGCAATGTTTGACGATCGTAAGAAAAGCCCGATCGCTGACTACATGATTTCACTGAACACCAAGCCCGTTCATATTGATCACCAAGGCGATAAAAACGAAGCCTGGAACCGTCGGACATTGCTGTTAATGCAAAGAGCCGGACTCATCAAACTGGTCTTTGCTGATCCGAAAATTCCTGACGACCTGCGAGATAATCTGGATGACAGCAACACGCAACTGATTGAATGGTTCGAAAGCTACTATAACCACGTTCATATCCGTCACTGTGACGATGCGCATTCTTCAGAAGCGCACTGGAACACCCATGTGGAGAAGATCCGCCAGTCCGAGTTGAATAACCGCCGGGCAGCCTTTACGGTAATGGAAATGTGGTTGGAGGATCCTGGCAAACCACTGTGTAAAATTCTGCAGAAATTCTATGAATATCAGAGCCATCCTCCCGAGTTAACCTGTGGAGGTTGTCCGGGATGTCGCCAGAAAGGGAAAGGAGCGTTTTCGCCCACCGTGGGCACAGATGTACAAATTTTACGTTCCGAGCCGAAGAAAAAAGCACTCTTCGTAGGTGCGGAAAAGAAAGTTTATTACAACGAAAATATGAAGTTACATTCGTTGTTGATGGAACTTCGTGTGACGTTGCGGTCGCTGATCACCTCTGGCGAATACGTGTTTATTCGTGCAGACAGGCCAGTGTTCCTGCAACTAGAGAACAACCTGGATTCGCTTTCGCATTTCTGGAGCGCACAGAAAATGACAGCACCTGCATCGGATGGACCAGAGATCGTGATCATCCCTAACACGGCCAATGCGTTCCCAGACCTACCCATGACGCGCTTTGAGCGAATTATTATTGCACCTGAGCATCTCGCCGATCCTCTGTTCCCACATCGAACATGGTGCGCAAGCGCCGCTAATGCGCTGTCGCTGGACACTTTTATCAGGCAACTACAACATGTCAATAATTAACAACGCAAACCCAGGAAGCGGCCTGATACTGCTTCCTTTGATTGAACGCGTTCTGCAAAGCGCACAGGAACCGTTGTCTCAGGACACGCTGCTCGCCCGCTATCGTCCTGATAACCTGCCCACTAACGATAACGCATGGGGAAAATTAAAAGAGAACCTGAGCTTCTGGTGCAATCTGGGACTCTGGCCGATGCTCGACGGAAAGATGTCACCGCTTGAAGCAGGTGTGCGTCCGTTGGCGCATCGGTTGCTTGCCTGTACGATTGATGCTTGTCGTGAAAACGGCGTTGCCAGTGGGAATGAATGCGAACCGCTGTGGCGGGTACTGAGTTGCCTGTTGAGCCTTCAGCAACACTCGCTCGGGGGCCTGGAACCTCTCTCCCCTACGATCATCACCAACAAAGTGCATAAATGGTTACCCGGCGAAACCATCAATACCAACACCGAAAAACTAGTGAGAGAATTTGGTCGTTTTCTCGGTTTTCTCGAGTTAATGCCGGACGGAAATTATGTCACCGACCCTACCCGGGCCATTCAATATTTTCTGCCGGAGATCTTTGACAATACGCGTACCCTTCCCGCCAAAATCTTTATGGCAAACATGGCGGAGGTCATGCCAATGATGGACGGGGGCCAGTTCAGAAACTCCGTTCATGACGTGATGCAGCAGGAAAAAGACTGGGTCGCGCCGGAAGGTGACAATATCTGCACCAGCACATCCATTGCGCTGCAACGACTTGAAATCAGTAAGCGCATTATCCTCGCCATCGGCAGTGATGATAAAGACGCCTTATCACTCCACTTACCTGGCGGTAAAATTCGCCGGGTTAGCCAAATCACGCTAAGGGAGGATGCAGAATGAGCATGATGGAGTACTGGCCATCCAGGAAAAATATCGTCCAATGCATTCGCAATGAAGCAGAAGAATTAGAGGATCATGTGCTTCTGGCCGTGCATGAACCGATGCTACTGACCCGACGCGACGTCAATGAAAATCATAAAATATTGCGTGACGAAGACCTGTTCCAGCAGTTACTTCATACGGAGCGCGCCATCCCACTGATTGGCCGCTCGGGGATGGGGAAATCACATCTGGTGCGCTGGTTAGACTGCCGGTTCAACATGTACCTGGCGGAAAACGACCAGAGCGAGCAATGGGAAATTGTCCGGATACCCAAAAACTCCAGTCTACGACAGGTGCTTTTACGCATCCTGAAAAACTTGACGGGGGAATTTTTCGACAACGCACGCATGCGCGTTAATGAAGTAACAGAACAGTATCCGGCGAAAGATCTGGCAGATCTACTGTTGACCATGATGGCCCATCAGTTGCAGGACATGCAAAAAGCGGTCATGGAAGAAGGTCAAACGCTGCTGGCACAAGGTAAAGACATTCCAGCAGACCGACTCGCCTATATGGAAGCCATCATTGAAGAGGTGGAAAACGGTATCTGTGATCTGATCACCGACCCCAACTTCAAACAGAATCTTCTGAAGCCGGGCCACTGTATTTTCAAACTTGCCAGTCGGATGAGTAGTGGTCTGGAAGAAGGAGAAGAAGATCATGATAAATATGAACTTCTTCCGGAAGATCTCTATTTTGTCTTTGAGCCTGACGATCTGTCCGCGCGTGCACGCCGCTATCTTAACCATTCTCAACTGCATGAGTCAGACCAAGTGGAGGCGCGTACCCGTGCAGCGCGCGTGCTCAATGAAGCCATGCATACCTCGCTGAAATCACTCTTCAAGCGCCTGTTCACCTTCAATGGAGGATCTTTTCAGGAGCTTTTTCAGGAAATCCGCAAGGAGTTTCTGCGACTTAATCGCCGTCTGGTGATTCTGGTAGAAGATATGGCGGCGATCTCCGCCATTGAAGATGTCCTGATCGACAGCCTGATCGAAGAAGCGGCACCTGGCGGCGTGCAAATTCTCTGTCCTGTCCACTCAGTGATTGCAGTCACCGACAATTATCCCGGCTATAAACGCCGCCAGGAAACGTTAATCACGCGTGCTGGCTACGAGTGGGTCATCGAGAACGTCGATAAAGACAATAACGAAGATCGTATTGTCTCGCTCTGTGGT
>JALAGK010000498.1 GCA_022712475.1 Enterobacteriaceae bacterium | reverse complement strand
GGCAGCGTCAGCGTCTGGGTGATAGAAGAGACGCTTTAGGAAATCAGGGAGCCTGGGTGGCAACATCCGGGCTTTTGGCGGCCACGACTGGCGTGCGGCCATCGGGCGCAACACCTGTGCTACCGCCTGCGGCGCTGCTCGCCGTTGCCGCAGCCTGCACGGCCTGGAGCGGATGCTTATCAAGCCAGTCCGCGCATTCTGCCGTCGGGCGCTCAACGCGTTTAAGCGTCATCCCGGCATATTCCAGGGTGTCAGCTTGCGTTTTCGCGGAATACACTTCACGCTTAACCGTCACGTTATACCAGTCACCATCACGCACTATCAGTTTACCTGGCAGCGCAATCACCCGCTGCCACTGACGACAGTCAAGCGTATCTCCCTCAGGCGTGACAATAAGGCTGGCGATGGCTTCAGGGCTGACCAGTTCTCTCTGCGGCCCCTGGGACTGCCAGAAACCTGCCAGGTTCGCCGGTGCCGGGCTCTTCACCACTTCACTGTATTTATCTACCTGTACGCAGCCGCTCAGGCCAAGCAGCGCCAGTATTGTAAGCATCTTTTTCATGATTCATCCTGACTACGCAGAAAAAAGGATTGTGACATTAAAGCGTTAACCCTGCCAGCCTCTCCAGGCTGACAATAAATTTGATCCTGCCTGGCTTTTAACCGTTTTTAACTTTTCTTTGCAACGGTTAGGCGTAGAATCCACGCCTTTGTTTACATTATCCTTCTGAGTTCAGAGGTTACTTTATGTCATGGCAATCCTTTCGCCAGCAGTTCCTGATTACATTCTGGCCCCCTCTCCCTGCGGTTATCGCCGCTGGCATCCTCTCTACCTACTATTTCGGCATTACGGGCACCTTCTGGGCCGTTACCGGCGAGTTTACCCGCTGGGGTGGACAACTCTTACAGCTGTTTGGCGTTGAAGCACAAAACTGGGGCTATTTTAAGCTCATTCACCTTGATGGCTCACCATTAACACGTATCGACGGCATGATGATAATCGGTATGTTCGGTGGCTGCTTTGCCGCCGCGCTGTGGGCCAATAACGTCAAAATCCGTCTACCGCAGCACCGCATTCGCATTTTGCAGGCCATTGTTGGCGGTATTATTGCAGGCTTTGGCGCACGTCTGGCGATGGGCTGTAACCTGGCCGCTTTTTTCACCGGTATTCCGCAGTTTTCGCTGCACGCCTGGTTTTTTGCCATTGCTACCGCCATTGGCTCCTGGGCCGGTGCACGCTTTACGTTGCTACCGATATTTCGCATCCCGGTCAAGCTGCAAAAAGTCTCTGCCGCTGCTCCGCTGACCCAACAACCGGCGCGTGCGCGCCGCCGTTTCCGTATGGGCATGATGGTCTTTTTCGGTATGCTCGGCTGGGGCCTCTTGACTGCCATGAATCAGCCGAAGCTCGGCCTGGCCATGCTGTTTGGTGTGGGGTTTGGTCTGCTGATTGAACGCGCGCAGATCTGCTTTACCTCTGCATTTCGTGATATGTGGATTACTGGTCGCACCCACATGGCGAAGGCGATTATTTTTGGCATGGCGGTAAGCGCCATAGGTATTTTTAGCTATGTGCAGCTCGGCGTTGAACCTAAAATAATGTGGGCAGGCCCGAATGCCGTACTTGGTGGTCTGCTGTTTGGTTTTGGCATTGTGCTGGCAGGCGGCTGTGAAACCGGCTGGATGTATCGTGCCGTGGAAGGTCAGGTGCACTACTGGTGGGTTGGCCTTGGCAATGTGATTGGCTCAACAATCCTCGCATATTACTGGGACGACATTTCGCCTGCCCTGGCCACCCGCTGGGATAAGGTCAACCTGCTCAACACCTTTGGCCCACTCGGCGGCCTGCTGGTGACTTATCTCTTGTTATTACTTGCCCTATTGTTGGTTCTCGCCCAGGAAAAACGTTTTTTCCGTCGTGCTGCGCCTGCAACAACCCCTAAGGAGAGCGCATGAAAGATATCGTTCCCGATTATCGTCTGGATATGGTGGGCGAGCCCTGCCCTTACCCAGCGGTTGCCACGCTTGAAGCCATGCCACAGCTCAAAAAAGGAGAAGTGCTTGAAGTGGTGAGCGACTGCCCGCAGTCGATTAATAATATCCCGCTGGATGCCCGGAACCACGGCTACACGGTGCTGGATATTCAGCAAGACGGCCCCACGATTCGCTATCTGATTCAACGCTAAGGGTTTGAGTCTGAAAAACGGGGGGCACCGCAGGGTGCGCCCCGTTGTTGTTTCAATGCATGCCGCTGTGCGTTTTGCGGTGTGGAGACGAGGTTTATCCCCGCTTGTGCGGGGAACATGGTTTTGTAGCTCAATTAATGAAAACTGATCGCGGTTTATCTCCGCTCACGCGGGGAACACGCTAAATCCACCCCGCTAAATTATCAGCACCTTTTATCACCACAACAATCTACCTACCTTTTACTGACCGAGTCGCCAGCGAGGATCACAGCGCTACTGATACCAACATTTTCCCCTGTAGCACAGGCCTTTGTCTGTCACGCCGCCACAGGCTCCAGCTCACTTCCTCGGCAGTCAACCGGTACACCATTGTCGCAAGCGTATTTTCATCATCCGGATCGTCGGGCGCCTGGCGGTAAATCGGCAGCACAACATTCTGAGTGTCGCTAAGTATCGCCAATGCCTCAGAGACACTCAGCGGTATAGTCCCGCGCGCGTTAAGCCACTCGTCCAGGCGCTGTTGTCGCGCCCCGGAACTGGCCGTTACTTTTTGTGCCACATTGTCAGCATAAATCAGATGATTGGCATGCCCGCCTGTCTGATGAACCGCCCTCACCTGCGCTTCATGCGCCCCCGTCGCCTCAACGCTGTAGATAGCGCCCTGCCCAACCTGCGCCAGCGTATGGTGAAACGACCCGGCACGCTCGCTTTCCGTCAGTACCGTCAGCGCATCATCCAGCGTACTTGCATTAAGTGCCGCACGTGCCAGTACCTGACGTGGCAACCCGAGCGGTCGCTGGCTGGCGCGAATGTTGTTCACGGTATTGACAATACCCGCTGCATTGACGGCAAACGTATGCCCGCACAGCGAGCCTGGATAGGCAAAGCTGGTAAAGGCCAGTGCCTCGTGCGGCGTGACCTCCACCAGCGCACAGTCATCATAAAGCTGTGGGAAGCCGTCTTCGTTATGAGCAATAATCCTGGCACCATCGGCATCATGGCCATAAACTGTGGTACAGCCGTCGGAGGTAGATTCAACAAGGTCCCCGCGGCAGTTCCAGGCAAACACCTCACCCAGCGGCGCATCAAGCCCCTGAGCCAGCCCATTTAATTCCATCCAGATATCAGGCTGGTGCACCTGTGTGGCCACGCATAACTGCTTTGCCTGTGTTGAGTTCGACAGCGCCTGAATCCGCTGCCACAGCGCGGTTTTACGCACTTTTTCGTGATACGCAGAGCGGCCAAACTCACCAAGCTGCCTGCCCACCTCAAACGGGTTACCCGCAATTTTTAGCGTGCGCATTACAGAGCACCCTCAGGTAACAAGCGTGCCGGGCTGGGGGGCGCAGGCGTTTGCGCGGCGTTCATCACCATAGACAGAAAGGCGTAATAGCCGTTCAGGCCAACTAAGTCCATGACCCCTTTTTCATCGAACGCGGCCACGGCCTGCTGCCATGTTTCATCGCTCACGCGCCGGGTCTGGTGCAATTCGCGACAAAAACACCAGACCAGTCGCTCATCGTCCTGTAAATCCGTTGGCTCCCGGTCGTGGTTGATATCATCAATCGCTGCCTGGGCAATCCCCTGCTGTGCAGCAATGGGCGCATGAATCGCCCACTCGACCGGTTGCCCCCAGTGACGCGCCGTAACAAGAATAGCCAGTTCCGACAAGCGCGTACCGATGGCACTGCGATAGCGCAGATATTCCCCTAAACGCTGAGCGTGAGCCATCAGCTCAGGGCTCCTAAGTAATGGCTCAAACGGCGGCAGTAGCGCACCGCGCGGGCCGTTGATGATTTCCTGTGCCAGCTCACGCTGGGCGTCGTTCCATTCGTGTTCTGCCAGTGCGGGCATGCGGTTGTTCATCTGCGGCCTCCGGCAGCTTTTTCAGTCTCTTCACGCACCACATCACGCAGCGTTTGCGCGACGATATCAATCTGTTCCGGGGTAATAATAAAGGGTGGCGCCAGCAGTACGTGGTCGCCATGCTGCCCGTCAATGGTGCCGCCCATTGGATATACCATCAAGCCACGCGCCAGACAGCCACGCTTAATCGCCGCATTAAGCTTAAGTGCGGGGTCAAATGGTTGCTTACTGGCGCGGTCGCGCACCAGCTCAACGCCCATAAAGAGCCCACGTCCGCGGATATCCCCCACAAACTCCAGTCCGCCAAGCGTTTCATTAAGCATGGTGCGCAGGTACTCACCGCGCGCGCTCACCTGTGCCAACAAATTGTCGCGGGCAATCACCTGCTGTACCGCCAGTGCCGCCGCCGCTGCCGTCGGGTGGCAAATGTACGTGTGCCCGTGCTGAAACAGGCCGCTGCCGTCGCGCAGCGGCGCCAGCACCTTTTCGCTCGTCAGCACCGCACCCACAGGCTGATAACCGCCTCCCAGTCCTTTGGCGATGGTGACGATATCCGGCACCACACCATCCTGCTCAAACGCATACAGCGTGCCGGTTCGCCCCATGCCACACATCACCTCGTCGGCGATGTAAAGGATGCCGTACTTATCGCAAATCTTGCGCACGCCTTTCAGATAACCCGGCGTTGGCGGTGTCGCCCCGCTGGTGGCGCCGACCACGGTTTCTGCCACAAAACCGATAATGGTTTCTGGCCCTGCCGCCACAATGGCCTGCTCCAGCTCCTGCAACAGCCGCTGGGTATAATCCTGCTGACTTTCATCGCCACGACGCCCACGATACTCGTTACATTCAGAGACTCTCACCACATCCATCAGCAACGGTGCAAACTGACGGCGACGCCACTCATTGCCACCTACCGCCAGTGCCCCCAGCGTATTGCCGTGATAACTCTGGCTACGGGCAATAAACGTGGTGCGCTGCGGCTCGCCAATTTCAACAAAATACTGGCGCGCCAGCTTGAGCGCCGTCTCTACGGCTTCTGACCCCCCCGAAACGAAATAGCTGTAGTTCAGTTCACCCGGCGCACTTGCCGCCAGGGTATCGGCCAGCAGCTCTGCGGTTTCACTGGTGAAGAAGCCCGTGTGCGCGTAGGCAAGCGTGTCCACCTGACGGTGGATGGCAGCCAGCACATCCGGATGCCCGTGACCCAGACAGGAGACTGCCGCACCGCCGCTGGCGTCAAGATAGCGTTTACCGCTGGCATCGGTTATCCAGACGCCCTGTGCTGAAACAGCAACAGGCGGAGTAGCACGCAGACTGCGATGAATAATGTGGCTCATAGTGATGTTCCTGAAAGAAGCGATATGCTCAGGCACATCGTGATTGACTCACATGCATCTAGTCAATACATTTTTGATTCATTTGAATCATCAAGGCATAAAAAAAACCGCTGACTCACAGCGGCTTCTTACCAGGCATGACATACACGCCGGACTGTATCAGGTAACGCTCTGCGCCTTCGATACGCGCGACGGCTTGCGGACCGTGTCGCGCCACCAGTAGCGCCAACAAACGCTCAGAAAGGCCGATACCAGAAACCACAGAAGGGAAGAAGGATGGACTGTCGGTTGCGAAGAACAATGTCACATCTGCTTCCTGCGCCAGCGGCGCCAACGGGGAATCACTTAGCGCCACAATTCGCATCCCGGCACGCCGAGCGGCACTCAGCACCTGTAGCGTTTCGCGGGAGTACGGAGCAAACCCAACAATCACCAGCACATCCTGCGCGCTAAAATCGCGGGTAAACATCTCATCATTTCCGGCAAACCCGTCAATCAGCGAGACGCGGTGTTTAAACAGCCGCCAGACATAATACAACGACCATGCAATCGGAAAACTGGCGCGAAAGCCGCACACATAGACGTGCGCTGCGCTTTCCATCACCTCCACCGCCTGCTCCAGTGTTGCGGCATTATCATGGTGGCTGCGTGCCAGGTTTTCGGCCTGCGCGGCCAGCATCTGCTCGCTCAATGTGGGGCTTTTATCACGCACCAGTTTCTCGGCCTTCGCCGCGTAACCTTCAGCACTCAGTCCTAACTCGTCGATAAAATCATTTTTCAGCTCAACCCAGCCGGAATAACCCAGCCGCTGAGCCAGACGCAGCAGCGTGGCAGGTTTCACGCTGGCAAGCGTGGAGAAACTGCGCATCGACATCACCACCACTTCATTGGCGTGCTCAAGCGTAAACGCCGCGGCACGCTGAAGCTCCGGCGTCAGCTGCGAAAAATGGTCGATTATCGTCTGTCTGGCGCTCATGGCGTGATCCCGGCAGGCGGCAGTGGAACGGTTCCTCTGCCCTATCCCCAACAATCTAGCGGATTTTGCCCGGAGAATTAAGTAGTAATCAACGACTTCAGTGGCGTCGGGTTAGAAGCGCCTGCACGTTTCATCCAACCAGACCACATTATCTGGTCATCTGCACCATAGTGAAAACAGCCTCGTGGCAATATTAAGTACCACCAACCCGGGCGCCCATGCCACTCTTTGAATCCCCTACCCGCAAGTGTATAACAACGTCGAACACTCCCAGGGAATCACGTGCGCGTAGCGCCACAATTTTGGCTTCAGTGCTTGCCACATAACCGAATCCCCTGCATGTTAG
>JALAGK010000497.1 GCA_022712475.1 Enterobacteriaceae bacterium | reverse complement strand
TGTTACAGGCGATTCTTGACGACGACGATGTGCTGCACTGTGCAAGCCTGACACAAATTTTCAGCGGCGGCGAAGCGTTGCATAAGCGTCTGGCGAGCCTGTGTCTTGAGACACTGCCGGACTGCCAACTGGTGAATCTCTACGGCCCGACCGAGTGCACCATCAACAGTTCGGCATGGACGGTGACGGCCGAATCGCTTGCTCTGGAGCCGGACGTGGTTTCCATTGGCCGCCCGGTTTATAACACACGCTATTACATTCTTGATGACGCCTTACAGCCGGTTGCACCGGGTGAAATTGGTGAGCTGTACATCGGTGGCGTAGGGCTGGCACGTGGTTATCTGCACCGTCCGGAGCTGACAGCGGAGCGTTTCCTGGTGTGTCCGTTTATGGTGCAGAATCCACAGGTGGGCGTGGCGTATCTGGCCGATAATCCGCTGGCGCGTATTTATAAAACCGGCGACCTGGCGCGTTGGGGGGAGCAGGGACAGGTATTTTATGCCGGACGTGCTGACAACCAGGTGAAGCTGCGTGGGTATCGCATTGAGCTTGATGAAATTCGCTCGGCTATCGAAACCCATCCGTGGGTGCGCCACGCGGCGGCAGTTGTGAAAAACGACCCGCACACCGGCTACCAGAACCTGATCGCTTTTGTGGAGTTAAATGACAAAGAGGCGGCGTTAATGGACCAGGGCCGTGCCGACAGCCATCATCAGTCTAAAGCCAACAAAGCGCAGGTCTATATGCAACTGTCGAACCCTGGCTGTCGTGACGAACGCGCTGGCGAGCGCATCATCGAGCTGCCGGGAGAGCAGGACACTGCGGCGCAGCGGGGGCTAGCCTTTGGCCGTAAAACGTATCGTCATTATGAAGGTGGTGCGGTGGTGGCGCAGGACATCCTGGCGTTACTGGCTGAGCCGACGTTGCATGCCGAGCCACGTGCGCTGACGTCACTGACGCTGACCGAGTTGGGCGAACTGCTGCGCTATTTTGGGCGTTTTACCAGCGACGAGCGTATCTTGCCAAAATATACCTGGGCTTCGCCAGGGGCGCTGTACGCCACCCAGCTGTATCTGGAGCTGGTGGGCATTGCCGGTATTGCGTCTGGCATTTATTACTATCATCCCCTTAAGCACCAGCTGGTGCGCTGTGCGGATGCAGCGGTGCATGCCGGAGCATACTTTGGCTGTCACTTTATTGGCAAAAAAGCGGCCATTGAGCCTATCTATAAAAACAATATTGAGGAAGTGCTTAATTTTGAAGCCGGACATATGCAGGGTGTTTTGGACGAGGTGTTGCCAGGCTTTGGACTTGGCATTGCCGCCCAGACGCTGCGGCCCGAGGTGAAGGCGCAGCTTGATGTCGCAAACGAAGATTACTATCTCACCAGCTGTCGTATCGACAGTTTCAGCCAGCGTGAAGTTCTGGCAGTAGATGTGCTGGTGCAGGCCATGCCGGGGAAAATGGCCGATTTGCCTGGCGGTATGTACCGCTACCGTGACGGTGCGCTTGAGCCATTGGGCAAAACCATTATTGAAAAGAAACATGTGATTGCCATTAACCAGGCCGTGTATGACAGCGCTTCTTTTGGTATTGCGCTGCTAAGTCAGGGGCGGCGTGGTTGGGCTGAATATGTGACACTGGGCCGCCAGTTACAGCGCCTGCAAAGTAACAATTTGTTGATAGGGTTGATGTCCTCCGGCTACAGCTCAGAAACCGGCAACGATCTGCCCACCGCGCGTGTGCTGTATAAGCTGCTGGGCGAGCAGTGCGGGGCATCTTACTTCTGCGTTGGTGGACGTATTTCGCTTGCCCAGAAATTGAGTGAAGGCATGAAGGAAGACAGTGTGCACATGCGTGGACCGACGGAAATCCTGCGTGATGACCTCGAAGCTTTCCTGCCGGTCTACATGCTGCCCAATAAAATCCTGGTGCTGGACAAACTGCCGCAGACGGCTAACGGCAAAATCGACCTGAAGCAACTGGCGGCACGTGATATTGAACTGGTGCGTAAAGCCATCGTTGAACCCCGCAACGAGACGGAAAGCCGCATTGCCCGCATCTGGGAAGAAAAACTCAAGCGCCCGCAGTTTTCGGTGGACGATAATTTCTTTGAAGTGGGCGGTAATTCACTGATTGCGGTAGCGATGATCGCGTCCATCAATAAACAACTGGGCTGCCGGTTGCCGGTACAAGCGATTTTCTCTGCACCCACCATTGAGAAGCTGGCGATACAGGCCCAGAAACAGGCACAAAGCGTCTCCCGGTTGATTCCACTGCAACCGCGCGGGCGTCAGTCTCCGGTGTTTTGCTGGCCGGGACTCGGCGGCTATTGCATGAACCTGCGCACGCTGGCGCGTGAGACACAGCGACCTTTCTTCGGTATCCAGGCCAGTGGCATTAACCCCGGCGAGCAAATTGACGGCACTATTAAAGCGATGGCGGCGCGGGATATCGGTCTGATTAAACAGCAGCAGCCGCATGGACCGTACACGCTCTGGGGCTACTCGTTTGGCGCTCGCGTGGCGTTTGAAGCTGCCTGGCAGCTTGAGCAGGCCGGAGAAACGGTTGATGCACTTGTTCTGATTGCGCCGGGTTCACCGAAGGTGCGCCAGCAGCAGGCGGCGCTGCATTCACGAGAGGCGCACTACGATAATCCAGCGTATCTGACCATTCTGTTTTCGGTGTTTATGGGTAGTATCACGCACCCGCTGTTGGAGGATTGTCTGAATGAGGCCCAGGACCGCGAGATGTTTATCGACTTTATTGCCCGCCACCATCAGGCGCTGGTACGTGAGCAGATTGCGCGTATTACCGATATTGTTAGCCAGACGTTTGAATTCACCTATAGCTTCCATGAACTGAACCAGAGGCGGATTCAGGCACCGGTAACGGTGATTAAAGCCGAAGGAGATGATTATTCGTTTATTGAAGGCAGCGAGGGCTTTTCGGTGCAACTGCCAAGGGTTGTGACGCTCAAGGCCGATCATTATCAGTTGCTGAAAGAAAGCCACATTGATGAGCTGCTCAAGGCACTGGAAGACGACGCGGTTGCGCAAGAGGAAACAGAAGCTACACCGTAATTACCGGACGTTGAACCGGTAGCGATACCGCCGGTTTTAGCGACAGGCAAGGCCCAAAACGCGTTTTTGGGCCTTGTTAATGATGGATGATATTGACTCACGCATTGAGTATTAGCGGCGGTTTACACGATTTTCCCGCGCGCATTACTCTTTTCGCGCTTACTTCACTTCGCGCCACAGCGTAGCGGAATCGCTCGCGCCAGGTGCCCAGCCTTCAACGTATGCAGTATGGGTTTGCAGGCAAACCCAGTTTTTACCGTTATGGGAAACGATATCTCCGGCCTGGTAGGTCGCACGCATCGTCCACTGCGGGTAAGCACCGGGTTCGCCGCCTGGCAGTGTGGTCACTGACAGCGTATTGCTCGGCTCAGAGAGTTTGCCCTTAATATCCTCGGCAATCACCACATAGCGGTAAGCGGTTGTGGCGGACAGGCCGGAGTCAGTATAAGTGAGCTGAGAAGGCGCGACCTCATTGAGGTAATTGCCATCACGGTAAACACGGTATCCCTTGAGGGCATAGGTCGAGGTTGAAGCGGTCCACATCAGGGTGGCAGACGTTGCCGTCACATCAACTTCACGCAGATTGCCTGGCGCGGAAACAAATGCGTTTTCTTCGCCTGAATCGGCGAGTGTACGCACGACAATCGCGGCGCTGCGTGCAGATTCGTTGTTTGCGGCATCCACGGCGCTGACGGCATATTCAAAAGTGCTGTCAGACGGCAGGTTATTGTCGGTGAACTGCGTGGCTGTGGTGCTGTTCACGACTTGACCGTCGCGATAAATCACAAAACGTACAGCCGGGACAGGCGTTGCGGAATGCGCCCACTGTAAAGCAATGCTGTTCTGCGTCTGAGACGTTGAGGTCAGATTTGTGGGCACCGCAGGCTGCTGCGGGGGCGTTGTACCTTCTACCAGGCTACCGTAGCGGTTGATGAATTCCCAGTTGTAAGCACGGCCATTGCGGTCAAAGCCCGCGTCCCAGTTGACGGACCAGGTCATCAGGCCTTTAATCGGCAGGCCAGCGGCGGTGAGTCGGTCAAGCGCGGTGAACACGTCTTGTGGGTTAATAACATAGCCGGTGGCTGCCGCGTCGTTATTGGTCGGCAGACCGATAACGAATTTATCGTGAGGGATTTTGGTATAGCCACGCGTACCGGTAGTCAGGCTTTCGGTGAGGTAGTAAAGGAAGTTTGCCTTTTGCTCATCATTGTTTTGCGCCAGCCAGCCAATGTTTTCCACGTCCACACCATCACCGCCCTGGTTATAGAACTGCGGGGCAATAAAGTCATAATAACCTTCGAGAGCGGTGATATACGGAATATAGGCACCGTTTCTGGTCAAGTACGGAAATTCCGGCGCCATGCTGATAATAAAGTTTTTACCCTGCTGGCGATAGTGTTCTTTAACGCGGATGAGTGCAGCAGGAATGACCTGTCGGTTTTGCGCTGCGGTAATTGCCGACTGTTCAAGGTCAATATCCAGACCATCAAACGCATAACGGTCGGTAAGTTCAATAATACGCTCAACGAACGCATTTTCCTGATGAGATTGTAATTCAATATGGGCATCCGCGCCTCCAAGTGAAATAAGAACTTTACGGCCTTGAGTATGCAGAACATCAATCTGGCGACGGAACTCTGCATCACTGTATTTATACGGTTTAAAATCAGGAATAGGATCGCTACTGCCACCGTCAACTTTCATAAAAGCGATGGCAACAACATTGTACTGCGCCGGAATATCGGTAAGCGGCATTTCGGTAAAGCGACCGCCTTTATAACCCTGACCTGAGGTGGCAACCCAGTTGTGCCAGAAACCCATTACGATTTTGCCATTATC
>JALAGK010000496.1 GCA_022712475.1 Enterobacteriaceae bacterium | reverse complement strand
TGGATTAAAGATATGTTCGGCTCAAACTGATACCTGACGTTGAGTCTCTATCGCCAAAGCCCGCAATCAATTTGCGGGCTTTTATTTTATTTGAGATGTTACTTATGCTTTTGTTGCGTTAAGCCGTGTTGCGTGGGGTTGAGCTTAAGTGAATAAGATATTAATCACCTGTTATTCTTGCGGTTGATTCCTGCTCTGACGGCCACGGGCCGCGCCAGGTTGTACTTGAAAACCGAGCGGCGTTTCGCCTATTATCCTCGCCCATAATAATAATTATCGTTTACGTTCTCAGACACCCATTCATTCAGAGAAAATCACAATGGCGCGTTTACACACTGGCCTGCCGGCCAATGCCTCCGTCTGCCGTCTTGCTGTGCTGGTTGCTGCGGCACTCGGCGGCGTTTCTGCATCTGCCTTGGCTGCAGACAACACCAAAGAAGACACTATTACCGTTACCGCAGGAGCGGCATCAGTCCAGCAGGAAAGCGCCTGGGGACCGGCCCCGACCATCGCTGCAAAACGCACGGCGACGGCGACCAAAACCGACACGCCCATTGAGAAAACCCCGCAGTCTATTTCTGTTGTGACGCGCGAAGAAATGGACATGCGTCAGCCGCAGACCGTCTAAGAAGCCTTAAGCTATACGCCTGGCGTTTTTGCGACCCGTGGCAGTTCTAACACCTATGACGTGGTTTCCATTCGTGGTTTTACCTCACCGTCAACCGTCAACACCAACCAGTATCTGGATGGCCTGCGCCTACAGGGCAATAACTACTCTGAAGTGTCGATGGACCCTTACTTCCTGGAGCGTGCAGAGCTGATTCGTGGGCCGGTATCGGTCCTGTACGGCAACAGCAACCCGGGTGGTGTGGTGTCGATGGTCAGCAAGCGTCCGACTACCGAACCCCTGCGAGAAATTCAGTTCAAGGCCGGTTCCCGTAGCCTCTTTCAGACGGGGTTTGATTTCAGCGATGCGCTGGACGACAACGGCGTGTATTCCTACCGTTTGACTGGTCTTGCCTTCAGTCAGAACGCCCAGCAAGAGAGCGTGAAGGCTAACCGCTATGCGATTGCGCCTTCCTTTAGCTGGCGTCCGGATGATAAAACCGACTTCACTTTCCTGAGTAACTTCCAGAGTGACCCGAACGCCGGTTACTATGGCTGGCTGCCGCGTACCGGCACCGTGGTGCCGTATGTGGATGCCAACGGGCAGTCGCATAAATTGCCAACGGACTTTAACGAAGGCGATCCGGACAACAAAATGCAGCGCCGCCAGCAGATGGTGGGCTACAGCTTCGCACACGCTTTTGATGACACCTTTACGGTGCGCCAGAACCTGCGTTATTCCCGTGTCAACACGATGTACCGTTCAGTCTACGGCTTCGGCATGACGAATCAGCCTGGCGTGCTCAGCCGCAGCTATGTGCGCTCAGACGAAGATCTGACCAATTTCGGTGTGGATACCCAGCTTGAAAGCAAATTTGATACCGGTGCGCTCGCGCATACGCTGCTTACCGGCGTGGATTACCTGCGCAGCCGTAACGATGTTGATGCCCAGTATGGTGCGGCCGACCCGCTCGATCTGAACAACGGCGGTGTGACGTCATCAAATATTTATCCGTATGCTGACAAATACCAGGTGCTTAACCGCCTGGAGCAGACCGGCCTGTACGTCCAGGACCAGGCTGAGTGGAATAAGTGGGTCATGACGCTCGGTGGTCGCTATGATTTTGCTAAATCCAGCGTACATACCCGTAAAACCAGCTACGCGGATGCGTCTGATAACGTTAACCGCGATGAAGCCTTTACCTGGCGCGGCGGCATCAACTATCTCTTTGATAACGGTATTTCCCCGTACTTCAGCTACAGCGAGTCGTTTGAGCCGAACGCCGGGCGCTCTCTGGACGGCACGGCGTTCGATCCGTCTCGCGGCAAGCAGTATGAAGCTGGCGTGAAGTATGTACCGAGCGACAGGCCGATTGTGGTAACGGCTTCGGTATTCCAGATTACCAAAGACAAAAACCTCACTGCCGATCCGCGTGATGCCAACTTCAGCATCATGGGCGGTGAAATTCGCTCACGCGGTTTTGAACTGGAAGCGAAAGCGGCGCTGACTGCCAACATTGATATGACGGCAGCCTACAGCTATACCGACGCGGAATATACCGAAGATACGAAATACCAGAATAAACGCCCGGCGGAAATCCCGCGCAATATGGCGTCACTGTGGACGGACTACACTTTCCATGAAACGGCGCTGAGCGGCCTGACGCTTGGGGCGGGCGTTCGTTATGTTGGCAATACGTCAAGCTTCTACGGAAACACGGGCCAGACCTTCAATGTACCGAGTTATACCGTTGCGGATGCCACCGTTAAATACGATCTGGCGCGCGTTGGGTTGCCGGGCTCGTCTGTGGGCGTTAACGTAACGAATCTGTTTAATCGCGACTATGTCTCCAGTTGCTACCGTGATTACGCCTGTTACTGGGGCGCAGAGCGTCAGGTGATTGCGACCGCGACGTTCCGCTTCTGATTTATCTTTCCTCTCCGGGCACGGTTCGCCGTGCCCTTTAACACGTTGGCGAGTTATGCAGGATAAACCGAGCGTTCAGGAGGCAACCTTTAGCCTCAATGATGTCACCTTTCGCGTGCCGGGACGCACGCTGCTGCACTCACTCTCTTTGACCTTTCCCGCCGGTAAAGTCACCGGTCTCATTGGCCATAACGGTTCCGGTAAATCGACGCTACTGAAAATGCTTGGCCGCCACCAGAAGCCGTCTGAAGGCGATATTCTGCTCGCCGGACAGCCGCTGGACAGTTGGAACAGCAAAGCCTTTGCCCGCATGGTGGCTTATCTGCCGCAGCAACTGCCCGCCGCTGAGGGCATGACTGTGCGCGAACTGGTAGCGATTGGTCGCTATCCGTGGCATGGCGCGCTGGGGCGTTTTGGCGTAGCGGATCGGGAAAAGGTGGAAGAAGCCATTTCTCTGGTTGGCTTGAAACCGTTTGCTCACCGGCTGGTGGATAGCCTCTCCGGTGGCGAGCGTCAGCGCGCATGGATTGCCATGCTGGTGGCCCAGGACAGCCGCTGTTTACTGCTCGACGAACCGACCTCGGCGCTGGACGTTGCCCATCAGGTCGAAGTGCATGCGTTGATTCACCGCCTGAGCGAGGAGCGTGGGCTGACGGTGATTGCTGTGCTGCACGACATCAACATGGCAGCGCGCTACTGCGACTGGATGGTGGCGCTGCGTGGCGGTGAAACCATTGCCCAGGGTACGCCTGCAGACATGATGAACAGCGAAACGCTGGAGCAGATCTACGGCATCCCGATGGGTATTTTGCCGCATCCGTCGGGCAATGCGCCGGTCAGTTTCGTCTGGTGAGGCCAACAATGTTTGACTCTGCAATCACGCGCCGCCGTTTACTGACTGCAATGGCGCTTTCGCCACTTCTGATGACGCCCGGTATCAGCCGTGCTGGGTTTCCTGAGCTTGACCGCATTGTGGCGCTGGAATGGCTGCCGGTGGAACTGCTGCTGGCGCTGGGCGTGGCACCGCTTGCGGTGGCCGATGCCCGCAATTATCGCCTGTGGGTTGGGCAACCGGCGCTACCTGATGGCATCATTGACGTGGGGCTGCGTACCGAACCTAATCTTGAGCTACTCAGCCAGCTTCACCCTTCGCTGATTCTCTATTCCGCGGGCTATGGCCCGAAGCCCGAAAAAATAGAACGCATTGCGCCAGGCATGGGCGTGCGTTTTAGCGATGGTTCACAGCCGCTTACCAGCGCACGTGCGTCGTTGGCAATGCTTGGTGAGCGTCTGGGGCTGGGGCGGCGTGCACAAGCTCACCTCGGTCAGTTTGACGAGTTTATGGCGAGCATGAAAGCACGCTTTGCCCCCTGGCATGGGCAACCGCTGCTGATGATGTCGTTAATGGATGCGCGCCACGCGCTGATCATCGGCAAAAATAGCCTGTTTCAGCAGGTAATGGATGAATTAGGCCTGGAGAATGCCTGGCAGGGCGAAGTGAATTTCTGGGGGAGCGCCGTTGTTGGTCTTGAACGGCTGGCGGCAGTCAAAACCGCGCAGGTGGTGTGCTTTTCACACGGTGATGATGCGCTGATGCGCCAGATTGCCGCCATGCCGCTGTGGCAGGCCATGCCGTTTGTGCGTGAAGACCGCTTTACGCGCGTGCAGTCGGTGTGGTTTTACGGGGCAACCCTGTCGGCCATGCATTTCTGCCGCGTGCTCGACGGTGCGTTGGGGGCTCGGCCATGAAAACGCGCTCTCTCACGCTGCCCGTACTGTTGCTGTCGGCGCTGGTTATTAGTGCGCTGCTGCTGACGCTCAATAACCTGACGGCGCTATTAC
>JALAGK010000008.1 GCA_022712475.1 Enterobacteriaceae bacterium | reverse complement strand
GCCCTGGCAATTTGTGATTGTCGGCCAGGGCGGAGGACGGGCGCGACTGGAACACATGGCGGTTGGGCGTGGGCTGAGCAACGTCAGCTTTTTGACGCTTCAACCGTATGACGACCTGCCAGCGCTACTGAAAATGGGTGACTGCCATCTTGTTGTACAGCGGCGTGGTGCCGCCGACGCGGTGCTGCCCTCAAAACTCACCAATATACTGGCGGTGGGCGGCAATGCGGTTATTACGGCTGATCGCGACACCGAGCTGGGCCAGTTGTGTCAGGCGCATCCTGGTATTGCGGTGTGCGTTGAGCCAGAGGCGGTGGATGCGCTGGCCGCCGGGATTGAGCAGTGCCTGTCCATGCCTAAAGAAAACACGCTGGCACGTGAATATGCCGAACGCACGCTCGAAAAAGAGAGCGTATTACGTCAATTTATCGCTGATATTCGGGGATAACCATGAGTCAGTCACAACTGTTTCCGGTGATTATGGCCGGTGGCTCCGGTAGCCGCCTCTGGCCGCTGTCCAGGGTGCTGTACCCCAAGCAATTCCTCTGCCTGAAAGGGGAGTTGACCATGTTGCAGGCGACCATCAGCCGTCTTAACGGCGTGAACTGCGAAAGCCCCGTGGTTATCTGTAACGAGCAGCACCGTTTTATCGTGGCTGAACAGCTGCGTGCGCTCAACAAGCTCACTGAAAACATCATTCTGGAGCCTGCCGGGCGTAACACGGCACCTGCTATTGCGCTGGCTGCGCTGGCGGCAAAGCGTAACTGCCCTCAGGGCGACCCGCTGATGCTGGTGCTGGCGGCCGACCATGTAATTCAAAATGAAGAGGCGTTTCGCCGCGCGGTGCGTGATGCCATGCCGTTTGCTGATGACGGCAAGCTGGTGACGTTCGGGATTGTGCCGGACCTGCCGGAAACCGGCTATGGCTATATCCGCCGTGGCGACCTGTGCGCACCCGAGGTTGATGCCGTGGCATTTAACGTGGCGCAGTTTGTTGAGAAACCCAATCTGGAAACCGCGCAGGGTTATGTCGCAAGCGGTGAATATTACTGGAACAGCGGCATGTTCCTGTTCCGCGCCGGGCGCTATCTCGATGAACTACAGAAATTCCGCCCGGATATTTATAACGCCTGTGAGCAGGCCATGAGTGCAGTTGACCCGGATCTCGATTTTGTGCGCGTGGATGAAGCGGCGTTTCTCGCCTGCCCGGAGGAATCCATCGACTACGCGGTGATGGAAAAAACGGCCGATGCGGTGGTCGTACCGATGGATGCAGGCTGGAGCGATGTGGGTTCCTGGTCATCGCTATGGGATATCAGTAACCGTACCGCCGAGGGAAACGTCCATCACGGCGACGTCATCAGTCACGACTGCGCTAACAGCTATGTATGGGCAGAATCAGGGCTGGTCACTACCGTTGGGGTAAAAGATCTCGTGGTGGTGCAGACGAAGGACGCGGTACTTATCGCCGACAAAAATCGGGTGCAGGAAGTAAAGAAAGTGGTTGAGCAGATTAAGGCAGACGGCCGCCATGAACACCACGTACACCGCGAAGTTTATCGCCCGTGGGGTAAATATGACTCCATCGACGCTGGCGAGCGCTACCAGGTCAAGCGCATTACCGTCAAACCGGGTGAAGGGCTGTCTTTACAGATGCACCATCACCGAGCTGAACACTGGATTGTGGTAGCAGGCACGGCGAAAGTGACGGTTAACGACGAGGTGACGCTGCTTGGTGAAAACCAGTCTATTTACATTCCGCTGGGGGCAACCCACTGCCTGGAAAACCCGGGCAAAATTCCGCTGGAACTCATCGAAGTGCGCTCCGGCGCTTATCTGGAAGAGGACGATATCGTGCGATTTCGCGATCGCTACGGACGCGCCCAGACAACGTAACGGCACAGGGCAACGCCTGAACGCCAACTGAACCAACACCCGGGAATTACTGACCACTGATTCTCCCAATAAGGGGGAAGGGCTGAGTGTCGCCTGAAGAAGGGGAAATAACGATGACAACATTAACCTGTTTTAAAGCCTACGACATTCGCGGCCGCCTCGGCGACGAGCTTAACGAGGACATCGCGTGCCGCATTGGTCGCGCTTATGGTGAATATTTACGCCCGCAAACCGTAGTTGTGGGCGGTGACGTGCGCCTGACCAGTGAAGCGCTAAAACGCGCACTGGCCGACGGGCTGCGTGATGCGGGCGTCAACGTACTGGATATTGGTCTTTGTGGTACAGAGGAGGTCTATTTTGCGACATGGCATCTGGACGTGGATGGCGGTATTGAGGTAACGGCCAGTCACAACCCGATGGACTACAACGGTATGAAGCTGGTTCGCCAGGGCGCGCGCCCGATAAGCGGTGACACGGGGCTTCGCGATGTGCAACGCCTGGCCGAGGCTAACGATTTCCCGCCCGTTAATGACAGTGAACGCGGCAGCTACCGGCAATTGGATATTCGTGATGCTTATCTCGAACACCTGTTCTCATACGTTAACACCGCCAATTTTACCCCGCTAAAGCTGGTGATTAATTCCGGCAATGGCGCGGCGGGCCCGGTGGTTGATGCCATTGAAGCCCGCTGCCAGGCGCTCGGCCTGCCGCTGAGCTTTGTGAAGGTACATAACACACCAGACGGCAATTTCCCCAACGGCATCCCTAATCCGCTGTTACCGGACTGCCGTGCCGATACCCGAAATGCCGTTATTGAACACGGTGCTGACATGGGGATTGCCTTTGATGGCGACTTTGACCGCTGCTTTTTGTTTGATGAGAACGGCGAGTTTATCGAGGGCTATTACATCGTTGGCCTGTTAGCGCAGGCGTTTCTCGAAAAACAACCGGGCTCGCGCATCATCCACGACCCGCGCCTGTGCTGGAACACCGAAGACGTGGTAACGCGCGCAGGTGGCACGCCGGTGATGTCAAAAACAGGGCATGCGTTTATTAAAGAGCGAATGCGTGAAGAAGATGCGGTATACGGCGGCGAGATGAGTGCACATCACTATTTCCGCGACTTTGCGTACTGCGACAGCGGCATGATCCCGTGGCTGCTGGTAGCAGAGCTGGTGTGCGTGAAGGGGCAGCGGCTCAGTGACATGGTGCGTGAGCGCATCGCGGCGTTTCCGGCAAGCGGCGAAATCAACAGCACGCTGACAGACCCCTCTAACGCCATTGCTCGGGTGAAGGCGCACTTTACCGCTAACGCCGGGATTGTGGACGCCACCGACGGGCTGAGCATGGCATTTGCCGACTGGCGCTTCAACCTGCGCAGCTCTAACACTGAGCCGGTGGTACGCCTGAATGTTGAGTCCCGTGGAGACCGCGAACTGATGGCGCTGCGTACCCGGGAAATTATGGCGCTACTCAATCAGTGACGGCAGGCCAGGGCCGACGCTGTCGGCCCTGGGCATCGTGCCGTGATAAACGCGCCTGCGGGCGCCTGACAGGAACAACGATGACAAACTTAAAAAAGCGTGAGCGAGCGAAAACGAATGCATCGTTAATCTCTATGGTGCAACGTTTTTCTGACATATCCATTATGTTTGTCGGACTGTGGGTCATTTGCAGGGTAATTGCACTGCCATTCTTTTATACCCATTTGCTGATGGCATTGGTCACGCTGGTTGTCTTCCAGATGGCTGGCGGAATAACCGACTTCTATCGCTCCTGGCGCGGTGTGAAGATTTCAACCGAACTGTTGCTGCTGTTGCAGAACTGGACGCTGGCGCTGGTGTTCAGCGCCGGGCTGTTGACCTTTAGCGGCTATGTTGAAATTTCGTTTGCGACCTGGGTGAGCTGGTATCTGCTCTCAAGCGTTGGGCTGGTTATCTGCCGCTCCTGCATTCGTATTGGTGCGGGCTGGCTGCGTAATCACGGCTATAACACGCGGCGGGTGGCGATTGCCGGAACGCTGCCTCAGGGGCGGGAGCTGGCGCAGAGTTTTCTCAATGAGCCGTGGCTGGGTTATGAAGTGGTCGGGATTTATCACGACCCTGAGCCGGGGGGCGTACCGGCGTTCTGGGCCGGTAACCTCGAGCAACTGGTTGAAGATGCGCGCGCCGGGAAAATCCACAACGTTTATATCGCGATGGCGATGAGCGACGAAATGCAGATCAAAAAACTGGTGCGCGATTTAAGTGACACCACCTGCTCGGTGATGCTCATCCCGGATGTTTTTACGTTCAATATTCTGCATTCACGCACCGATGAAGTGAACGGTGTGCCTGTTGTGCCGCTCTTTGACACGCCGCTTAGCGGCATCAACCGCGTGCTCAAGCGCGTAGAAGACATTGTGCTTTCAGCGTTAATCCTGTTGCTGATTTCACCTGTGCTGGCCTGCATTGCTTTAGCGGTAAAAGTCACGTCTCCGGGCCCGGTTATTTTTCGCCAGACGCGCTACGGCATGGACGGAAAGCCGATTATGGTCTGGAAATTCCGCTCTATGCGCGTGATGGAAAATGATGCGGTGGTAACACAGGCTACACAAAACGATCCGCGCGTGACAAAAGTCGGCAATTTCCTGCGCCGCACCTCGCTTGACGAGCTGCCGCAGTTTATCAATGTGTTTATGGGGGAGATGTCCATTGTCGGCCCGCGCCCGCACGCGGTGGCCCACAACGAACAGTATCGCGCGTTGATTGAAGGCTACATGCTGCGCCATAAGGTCAAACCCGGCATCACCGGCTGGGCACAGATTAACGGCTGGCGCGGCGAAACGGACACACTGGAGAAGATGGAAAAACGGGTGGAGTTTGACCTGGAGTACATTCGTGAATGGAGCCTCTGGTTTGATATCCGCATCGTGTTTCTGACGGTGTTCAAAGGCTTTGTTAACAAAGCGGCCTACTGACGAGAACGCACATGAGCCTGAGAGAGAAAACCATCAGCGGTGCTAAGTGGTCCGCGATGTCTACCGTGATGATTATTGGCCTGGGCCTGGCGCAGATGACGTGGCTTGCACGCATTATCGACAGTCACCAGTTTGGCCTGCTGACCGTGGCGCTGGTGATAATTGCGCTGGCAGATACCTTGTCTGATTTCGGTATTGCCAATTCAATTATCCAGCGCCGGGAAATCAGCCAGTCCGAGTTGACCACGCTGTACTGGCTCAACGTTGGACTGGGGATGGTGATATGCGTGGCGATGTTCGCGTTAAGCGGTGTGATTGCGGCTGTGTTGCATAACCCTGACCTTGAGCCACTGATTAAAACGCTGTCGTTGGCGTTTGTGATTATTCCTCACGGACAGCAGTACCGCGCGCTGCTGCAAAAAGAGTTGGCGTTTAACAAAATCGGCGCAGTGGAGACGCTGTCTGTGATGGCCGGATTT
>JALAGK010000495.1 GCA_022712475.1 Enterobacteriaceae bacterium | reverse complement strand
CACTCAATGCAGTCGCACTCCTCGCGAACAATGCGCAACGTTTCGTCTTCTATTGTCCACCAGTTCGCGGATAATGGCGACAAAACGCCCGGCCTGCTGCTCATACTCCTTGTTAAAATAAGCGGCATATGAACCGGCCTCCGGGGAGGAGGCCTGCATAGCACTCAACACCTCCGGCGCACGACTGGCGAGGTAATAATTGAAAAACGCGTCCCAGTTATAGCCATTCATATAGGCATCATTACAGATGGCATGCATCTTTTCACCAAGCACAAAGGGTTTGTCCATTTCATTGTGAAACCAAACCGTGAGAACATCATCACGCTGCCAAATCCCCACATAATTGCTCATTGCCAGTACTCCCTGTTAATTGTTTTATTCCGTTACCCTGTTATTCGTGGTTAGCTCACCGGCCATAGCCACGCTGCGCCGCGCACGCCGCTGGAATCACCGTGCACCGCCTGGCGAATCGGCGTGTTGAACTCACCACCAAACACCCATTTTCTGACAAGCTCGGGCAACGTGCGATACAGCCTTTGCACATTACTCATCCCACCACCAAGCACAATCACGTCCGGATCGAGGATATTCACGACGTGCGCCAGCGACTTTGCCAGCCGCTGCTCGTAACGCGCCAACGCCTGTTCTGCCGTGTTGTCACCCCGTTCAACCAGACGGATAATCTCTGCTCCGGCAAGCCGACTGCCACTGAGGCGGTGATAGTCTGTCGCAAACCCCGTGCCGGAAATAAACGTTTCAATACAGCCCTGTTTGCCGCAGTAGCACGGCACTTCTGCGCGATAGCGCAGTTCGTCTTCGTCCATCCAGGGCAGTGGATTGTGGCCCCACTCTCCCGCTGTGCCATTACCGCCCGCGTGGCAGCGCCCTTTTATCGCCACCCCTGCGCCGCAACCGGTCCCGATTATCACCGCAAACACTGTCTGTGCCCCTGCAGCTGCGCCATCCACCGCCTCAGAGACGGCCAGACAGTTGGCATCGTTTGCCAGTCGCACGTCACGCTTAAGGTGCGCGCTCAAATCTTTATCCAGCGGCTGGCCATTAAGCCAGGTGGAATTGGCATTTTTCACCACGCCAGTTAAGGGCGAAATCGCCCCAGGAATACCTACGCCTACGCTACCCTTCTGACCGGTCGCCGCTTCAGCCATCGCCACCAGCTGTGCGATGGCGTCGAGAGTTTGAGGATAATCATCCCGTGGCGTCGGCAGGCGGTGGCGAAAAAGCTGCTCGCCACTGTCTGCCAGCGCAATCACTTCCGTTTTGGTGCCGCCTAAGTCGATGCCAATACGCACAAAAAAGACCTCTGAGTCTGAATACGTCTCCAGAGAGTAGAGCGCGTAAACCGTAAAGGCAATGAAACCCGCGGGCCGATTCGTTATCATGCGCGCTGCGTTCGACTTACAAGGTTACCTCTCATGCTGTGGTTCAAAAATGTAATGGTTTACCGTCTCAGCCGCGACATCTCGCTGCAACAAGACGAAATGGAAAAACAGCTCGCACTTTACGGCTTCACGCCCTGCGGCAGCCAGGACATGGCGAAAACCGGCTGGGTGCCACCAATGGGCTCACAAAGCGATGCGTTAACCCACGCCGTGAACGGCCAGATCCTGATTTGCGCACGTAAAGAAGAGAAAATGCTGCCTTCTTCGGTGATTAAGCAGCAGCTTGACGCCAAAATTCGCAAACTTGAGAATGAGCAAGCACGCAAACTGAAGAAGACCGAAAAGGATTCACTGAAAGACGAAGTGCTGCACGACCTGTTACCCCGCGCCTTCAGCCGCTTTAGTCAAACCCTGATGTGGATAGATAGCGTCAATGGCCTGATTATCATCGACTGTGCCAGCGCCAAAAAGGCCGAAGACACGTTGGCGTTGCTGCGCAAGAGCCTTGGTTCACTGCCGGTGGTACCGCTCGCGATGGAAAACCCCATTGAGTTAACGCTTACCGAATGGGTACGTTCTGGCAACGTACCACAGGGCTACCAGTTGCTTGACGAAGCCGAACTGAAAGCCATTCTCGAAGACGGGGGTGTTATTCGCGCCAAAAAGCAGGAGCTGGTGAGTGACGAAATTGCAGTACATATTGAAGCCGGTAAGGTGGTGACCAAGCTCGCCCTTGACTGGCAGCAACGCATTCAGTTCCTGGTGTGCGACGACGGCTCGCTTAAGCGGCTGAAATTCAGTGATGAACTGCGCGATCAGAACGACGATATTGACCGGGAAGATGTCGCTCAACGCTTTGATGCTGACTTCACGCTGATGACTGGCGAACTGTCTGCCCTCATTGAAAGTCTGATTGCGGGACTCGGCGGCGAAGCCCAGCGCTAAAAGTTTTCTGTCCCTGGTGACACCCGGCACAGACAAAAATGCCAGCGCGTTTTACAACGCGCTGGCATTGTCGTTTTTATTGCTCAACCAGCAGCGGCGGCACAGTTGGTACCTCGGGTGCGTTATCAATATCCTGTTGCGTCATACGAAACGCCTCGGGATAGTGCTCATGGCTGGTACGACGTAGCGGCTCAGTGTTACGCCAGGTGTAGAGGCAACGCTGGCACTGATAAACGGTCCAGACACCTTCTACCGGCGAGTGCGCCATGACATCAATATGCTCATCACTACAACGTGGACAAATCATCACTCCCTCCTTGTTACTTACGGTTGGCCAGCATAGCGGTGAGTTTTTCTACCCACTGTTTGGTTTCCGGCAGGTCTTTAACCGGCTGGCTGTAGTGCCCACGTAGATCCGGCGCAACCGGCGTGGTGGCATCAATAATTAACTTGTCGGTGATACCGGCAGGACTTGAACCCGGATCGAGTTCCAGTACCGACATATTTGGCAACTGTACCAAATCGCCTGCCGGGTTGACCTTGGATGACAACGCCCACATCACCTGCGGCAAATTAAACGGATCTACATCCTCATCAACCATGATAACCATCTTCACATAGCCGAGGCCGTGCGGAGTGGTCATAGCGCGCAGTCCAACGGCGCGGGCGAAGCCACCGTAGCGTTTTTTGGTAGAAATAATGGCCAACAGGCCATGGGTGTACATGGCGTTCACTGCCTGCACTTCAGGAAATTCAGCTTTAAGCTGCTGGTAAAGCGGTACGCAGGTTGCCGGGCCCATCAGATAATCAATCTCTGTCCACGGCATGCCGAGATACAGCGATTCGAAAATCGGTTTGCTGCGATAGGAGACTTTATCAATGCGTACCACGGTCATGTTGCGCCCACCGGAGTAATGGCCAGTGAATTCACCAAATGGCCCTTCTATTTCGCGCTTGCGCCCTTCAATAACCCCCTCGATGATGACTTCCGATCCCCAGGGGACATCAAAACCCGTCAGTGGCGCTGTTGCTATCGGGTACGGGCTGCCGCGTAGCGCACCGGCCATTTCATATTCTGACTGATCGTATTTAAGCGGCGTCGCACCCATCAGCGTGATGACAGGATCGTTACCCAGCGTAATGGCAACCGGCAAATCTTCACCACGCTCTTCTGCTTTGTGAAGGTGCAACGCAATATCATGCATCGGTACAGGTTGCAGGCCGAGTTTGCGTTTACCTTTTACTTCCATGCGGTAGATACCAACGTTCTGCTTACCGAAGTTTTCCGGATCGAGCGGATCGCGAGACACAACACAGGCTTTATCGAGGTAGAACCCGCCGTCACCGTCATTAAGCCGAAACAACGGCAGAATATCGAACAAATTAATCTCATCGCCTTCCACACTGTTTTGCGCCCAGGGTGGGTTGGCCCGACGCTGGGGCGCTACCGGGAAATCGTCCCAACGGCGAATAAATTCATCAATCTGACTTTTTACCGGTGTGCCCGGCGGCAGACCAAGTGAAATAGCATGGTTTTGCCAGGAACCGATGGTGTTCATGACAACACGCGCATCGGTAAACCCCTCAATATTGTCAAACCACAGCGCTGGCGCCCCCTCACCAATGCGTCCTGTCGCATTAGCAGCGGCGGCAATATCGGGTTCAGCCTTTACCTGATCGCTGATTTTAAGAAGCTGGCCCTGGTCGTCCAGCGCCTGCAGATAACTGCGTAAATCATCAAATGCCATTTTCGTCTTCCTCCTGATGCGATTGTTCAGCGTGTTGAAGCCCCTGCCAGCGACGAGCCAGTGGTGAATCCAGACCAAACTGATCCAGTACACGGCTGACGATGTGGTGAGTGACATCATCGATAGTGTGCGGATGGTTGTAATACGCAGGCATAGGCGGCACCATCGCCACCCCCATACGCGACAGTGCCAGCATATTTTCAAGATGAATGGCGCTAAGCGGCGTTTCGCGTGGGACCAGCACTAGCTTGCGCCCCTCTTTGAGCACCACATCTGCTGCGCGGCCTACTAACCCTTCGGCATAACCCGCGCGGATCCCAGCTAATGTTTTCATGCTGCACGGAATAATCACCATGCCGTCCGTCTTAAACGATCCTGATGAGATGGCTGCCGCTTGATCCGCTGCGTTATAGTGCACGTCCGCCAGCGCGGCGACGTCTCTCGCCTGCCACGGCGTTTCCAGCTCAATGGTGGTTCTGGCCCACTTTGACAT
>JALAGK010000494.1 GCA_022712475.1 Enterobacteriaceae bacterium | reverse complement strand
CGGACTTACGTAAGTCCGCATCTGACCGTGATGCTGCGTTTGAAAAAATTAATGAAGCGCGCAGCCCGTTGTTACCACAGCTGGGTCTGGCTGCAGATTACAGCTATAACAGTGGTTATCGCGATGCTAACGGCGTCGACTACAACAGCACCAGCGCTTCGCTCGCACTGACGCAGACCCTTTTTGATATGTCAAAGTGGCATGCGCTGACCCTGCAGGAAAAAACCGCAGGCGTACAGGACGTGTCTTACCAGGCCGATCAGCAAACGCTGATGTTGAACACCGCGACTGCCTACTTCAAAGTGTTGAGCTCGATTGACATCCTTTCCTATATTGAAGCTCAGAAGCAGGCGATTTATCGTCAGCTGGATCAGACAACCCAGCGCTTTAACGTAGGTCTGGTTGCCATTACTGACGTGCAGAACGCCCGTGCCTCCTACGATAGCGTGCTGGCAAACGAAGTTACCGCGCGCAACGATCTTGATAACGCGCTTGAGCAACTGCGCCAGATAAGCGGCATGTTCTACCCACAGCTGGCTTCGCTAAACATTAATAACTTCAAACCCGGTAAGCCGGAGCAGGTCAATAACCTGCTCAAAGAGGGCGAGAAGCGTAACCTGACGCTGTTGCAGGCGCGCCTGAGCCAGGACCTGGCCCGGGAGCAGATTCGTTCAGCGCAAAGCGGACACCTGCCAACCCTGGGTCTGAGCGCCTCAACTGGCATTTCCGACCGCGATTACAATAACCGTGAGCAGGCGCTGACCGGCAACACCCACAGTGGTCAGAACACTATCGGTCTGAATCTGTCGCTGCCTATTTACAGTGGCGGTGCGGTGACCTCACAGGTTAAGCAGGCGCAATATGCCTACGTTGGCGCCAGCGAACAGCTGGAAAGCGCGCACCGCAGCATGGTGCAGACCGTACGTTCCTCATGGAACAATGTGAATGCATCGTTGAGTAATATTCAGGCTTACGAGCAGTCTGTGGTCTCTTACCAGAGCTCTCTGGACGCCATGGAAGCCGGTTATTCAGTCGGTACACGTACCATTGTTGATGTGCTGGATGCGACTTCCGCACTGTATAACGCACGCCAGCAACTCTCTAACGCGCGCTACAATTACCTGATTAACCAGCTCAATATCAAATACGCTGTGGGCACGCTTAACGAGCAGGACCTGGCTCAGTTGAACGCCTCACTGGGTAAACCGGTGCAGACTTCGGCCACAGCCGTTGCTCCAGAAGACGCACAGCAGAACGCAGCGGCTAACGGTTACGATACGGCTAACGCCGATATCCCGCCACAGCCGATGACGCCGGTTGACGCAAAACCGCAGGTACAACCGACGGTCAGCGCTGGCCGAAACCCGTTTAGCAATTAATCTTTACAGAAGGCGCTCTGTACAATGAGCGCCTTCTGCGTAAGGCAACGTAAATAACCCCGTAATCCCCTGCCGTTGTGCTTTAAATTCAACCATTCATCCCCTATCCTTAGCAGCATTATTTTGTATTACCTCTGGAATTCAGGAAGACAACGATGAAACGGACAAAAACAATCAATCACGCGTCGTTCCGCAAGAACTGGGGCGCACGCCACTTAACACCGGTCGCGCTGGCAGTCACCGCCGTATTTATGCTGGCAGGTTGCGAACAGAGCGATGAAACCGTCTCTTTGTATCAGAACGCTGACGACTGTGCCCAGGCAAACCCGGGCAAAGCGGCCGAATGCACCACGGCCTGGAACAATGCGCAGAAAGAAGCTGAACGTACTGCACCGAAATACGCCACCCGCGAAGACTGCGTGGCCGAATTTGGCGAAGGTCAGTGCCAACAGGCACCGGCTCAGGCGAGCCTGGCCGGCGGTGAAAACCAGGCACAGGCCCAGTCAAGCGGCAGCTTCTGGATGCCGCTGATGGCAGGCTACATGATGGGCCGCATGATGGGCGGCGCTGCCGCGCAGCAGCCGCTGTTCAGCTCGAAAAACCCGGCAAGCCCCGCTTACGGCAAATACTCTGATGCAACGGGTAAAAGCTATGGCGCTGCACAGCCGGGCCGCACGATGACGGTACCGAAAACCGCGATGGCGCCGAAGCCCGCTACAACGTCAACCATCACCCGTGGCGGCTTTGGCGAATCGGTAGCGAAGCAGACGATGATGCAGCGCAGCGCTACCGGTAGCAGCTCCCGCTCGATGGGCGGCTAATCCATGGAAAGGGTTACCATTACCGAG
This sequence comes from Enterobacteriaceae bacterium, assembly GCA_022712475.1. Lineage (GTDB taxonomy): Bacteria > Pseudomonadota > Gammaproteobacteria > Enterobacterales > Enterobacteriaceae > Tenebrionibacter. Next base: position 2,139 of record JALAGK010000494.1, on the reverse strand, counting down.
CGTCCAGACTGGCGCGAAAAAGCAACGGAATACGGCTTTAATTTTCACACCATGTACGATGAACCGTACTGGTGTGAAGACGCGTACTACAAGTTAAGTGGCGAGCAGGTCGAAAAGCTTGAGGAAGTTACCGCCGAGCTGCACCAGATGTGTCTACAGGTGGTGGAGAAGGTGGTCGACAGCGACGCGCTGATGGACCGTTTTCGCATCCCCAGGCATACCCGGGAGTTCGTGCGCCAGTCGTGGAAAACCCACCAGCCGTCGCTCTATTCACGCCTGGACCTGGCATGGGATGGCACCGGCGAACCCAAACTGCTTGAGAACAACGCCGATACCCCGACCTCTTTGTACGAAGCGGCGTTTTTCCAGTGGATCTGGCTTGAAGATCAGCTTAATGCGGGCAACCTGCCAGCAAATAGCGATCAGTTCAACAGTATTCAGGAAAAGATAATCGAGCGTTTTACTGAACTGCGCGAAAAGCACGGTTTTGGGCTGCTGCACTTTGCCTGCTGCCGGGATACGCTAGAAGACAGGGGCACGGTTCAGTACTTACAGGACTGTGCCGCAGAAGCGAGCGTCGCCACGGAGTTTCTGTATATTGAAGACATTGGCCTGGGCGAAAAAGGCCAGTTCACCGATATGCAGGATCAGGTCATCAGTAACCTGTTCAAGCTTTATCCGTGGGAGTTTATGCTGCGTGAAATGTTCTCCACCAAGCTTGAAGATGCTGGCGTCCGCTGGCTGGAGCCTGCCTGGAAGAGCATTATTTCAAACAAAGCGCTGCTGCCGATGCTGTGGGAAATGTTCCCGAATCATCCCAACCTGTTGCCCGCGTATTTTGCCGACGAAGAACATCCACCGCTCGATAAGTATGTGGTTAAACCGCTCTTTTCACGTGAAGGGGCTAATATCCAGATTGTGGAAAACGGTCAGGAAATCGCGCGCGTTGACGGCCCGTACGGCGAAGAAGGCTCGATTATTCAGCAGTTCCATCCGCTGCCAAAGTTTGGCGACAGCTATACGCTCATTGGCAGCTGGCTTATCAATGACCAGCCTGCGGGCATTGGTCTGCGTGAAGATAAAGAACTGATAACCCAGGATCTGTCGCGTTTCTATCCCCATATTTTTGTGGAATAACACGCGCATACAATCCTTCCCTTGGCGCGTACGGCAAACGCAACGCTGAGGGTGGCTTAACAGAAAAGCGTAAAAGCCGTCTTCTGAAGAAGACGGCTTTTTTAGTTAACCTACCTGTACCGACAGCATGCTGAGCGAACCCATTTCAATGCCGTCTACCGGCACAGTAATGGGCTCGTGACTATCCCAGGCCCCCAGCGTGTACAGCAGCGGCAGGAAATGCTCCGGCGTGGGGTTTGCCAACAAGGCATCGTCACGCGCTGCATAATGCACCAGCGGATGCTCAGCCCCATCACCGCGCCACGTCAGGTTCTCTTTAACAAACTCATTAAACGAGGTTGCCCATGGATAAGGTTCATTGCCGCCCTCCCAGCGCGCCGCACGCAGGTTATGTACCACGTTACCGCTGGCAACCAGCAGTACCTCTTCGTCACGCAGACTTGCCAGCCTGCGTCCAGCTTCAAGATGCCACTGCGCGGGTTGATTGCCATCGATGCTTAGCTGAATCATTGGAATATCCGCCTGGGGATACATTTTAATCAGCACGCCCCACGAGCCGTGGTCAAACCCCCAGGCCTGTGTATCGAGCGCAACGGGCGTAGGCGACAGCAGTTCCACCACGCGCTGCGCCAACTCCGGCGAACCAGGCGCCGGGTATTGTGTATCGTACAGCGCTTGCGGGAAACCACCAAAGTCGTGGATGGTCGGCGGTTGGGTCATCGCGGTCACACCGGTGCCGCGGGTATACCAGTGGGCTGACACAGCAACAATCGCCTTCGGGCGAGGTAACGTTTCTCCCAAATGCTGCCACGTGCGGGTATATTGATTATCTTCCAGTACGTTCATCGGACTACAGTGGACGAGGAAAAGTGCAGGTAATCGGCGGGTGCTCATCATGTTGTCCTGACTTGAGAAGTGATTGCACTACCTTAGCGTCTTTTGTCGTGTGACACAGGCGGATAACCATGACAGAGACTGTCAGAAAATTTGAATGTCAGCGTT
>JALAGK010000053.1 GCA_022712475.1 Enterobacteriaceae bacterium | reverse complement strand
TTCTGCCCCGCCTTAACTTCTTGTTGTTCCCGGACCAGCATTGTATCGTTATGGGCGTAGGCACTCAGGTAGTCGTCATTATGTTTGACGATAATCAGATTCCCGTAACCGCGCAGCGCGTTGCCAGCATACACGACACGCCCATCGGCGGTCGCGGTGATAGCCTGGCCTTTCGACCCTGCGATATCGATCCCCTTATTGCCACCTTCGGCAGCAGAAAACGGTTCGATAATATTGCCACTCGTTGGCCAGCGCCACGTTGAAATCGGCGAACTGGTTGACGAACTGCTGGCAGTGGTTTCGGTTGTGCTAACTGTCGGCGCCGTTACCGGAGCCACGATCGTTCCGCTGCTCTGGTTGCCGGGCAACATTTTATTAGCACTCTGTTCACCTGAATCTTCAGAATACGTAATTGTCGGTTTTGACGCAACAACTGCGTTTGAATTTTGTGCAGTACTTACTCCCTGCGCCGCAGCATCGGCCTGTGTAATGGCATTACCACCTGTAATCGTACCGCCGGAGGCATTACCAACCTGCAATGTTTGTCCAACATTCAGGCTGTAAGGCTCGGGAATGTTGTTACGCTGTGCAAGGTCACGGAAGTCATTGCCCGTAATCCAGGCAATATAGAAAAGCGTATCGCCGCGCTTGACGGTATAGGTATCCCCACCGGTATAGCTACCTTTAGGGATATTGCCATAGCTACGGTTATATACAATGCGACCGTTCTGGGTCTGGACCGGCTGGGTCTGGACCGGCTGTGACTGCACCGCGACAGGCTGCGATTGCACGGGTTGAACCGGCTGAATCTGCGGCTGCTGCGCGACTGGAGCCTGCTGCGTCTGATTTTGAATGGGTGGCGGCTGACTGACCAGCATCCCACCACTGCCCTCACCGCCCGTACTGGCACCACCGCTACCAACCGAACTGATAGGCGCCTGCGAGTTATTACTGGAACAACCAGCAAGCCACAGGCTTACCAGCGATAAGGCCGCCAAACGGCGTAATGTGAAATTCGGGCTTCCCGCGCTCATTGATCCCCCAGGAATGAATACTGATTTACCTTCTTGCTTTGGCCACAGACACGCTAACGGCGCAACCTGGTCCATCCCTGGCTCCCCCTTACAGGGCGGCAGTCATACCCACCTGATTCTGCTTGTGCAGATGCATCCTTCGTCGGCAGGCCGACCACAGATTCCCTCGTTACCGTCCCTGCCACTCAAAGCACATCGGTATCGTTGCCAACGTTAACACTCTGACCTGCCCGCGGGCATCGCCATAAACGCAAGTATCATTGCGCCCTGGCGTCCTGAAGAAAACAGGATATTTCCGGGACTTAGGCCAGTTCCCCCCGAACAAGGGGTACAAAGCGCACAGCTTCAACAGTGTCGACGGTATATTCGCCGCCGCGACGACGCACCCGCTTAAGAAACTGGTGCTCATCACCCACAGGCAAAATAAGAGTGCCGCCCTCATCAAGCTGCGCCAATAGCGCAGCCGGGATTTCCGGCGGTGCTGCCGTCACGATAATAGCGTCAAACGGGGCACGTGCCTGCCAGCCCAGCCAGCCATCGCCGTGACGGGTTGAAACATTATGTAAGTCGAGCTGTTTAAGGCGACGACGCGCCTGCCACTGTAGCCCTTTAATGCGCTCAACGGAGCACACGTGGCGAACAAGATGCGCCAGAATCGCCGTCTGATAACCAGAACCTGTGCCAATTTCCAGCACCCGTGATTCGTGGTTCAGCTCCAGCAATTCGGTCATCCGCGCAACCATGTAGGGCTGAGAGATAGTTTGGCCGCAGCCTATCGGCAGCGCCACATTCTCCCAGGCCTTGTGTTCAAACGCCTCATCAACAAACTTTTCACGCGGCACACGAGCCAGCGCGTCCAGCACTCGCTCATCACGAATACCCTGCTCTTTGAGTTTATCGAGCAGCGTTTGTACGCGTCTGCTTACCATTGAAGCTCCATTCCGGCCTTCTCAAGCCAGGTACTAACCACATCCTGTGCGCTGTAGGCGGTCAAATCCACCTGTAAAGGTGTAATTGAGACATACCCCTGTTCAACGGCAGCAAAGTCTGTATCCGGGCCAACATCGTACTTTTCGCCCGGTGGACCAATCCAGTAAATGGTATTGCCACGCGGATCTTTTTGCGCAATGACCTGGTCGGCTGGATGGCGACTACCACAGCGAGTAACACGCCAGCCCTTGATTTCACTAAGCGGTAAATCCGGCACGTTGATATTTAAAATACGCCCTGTACGAAGCGGCTCTCGGCTGAGCGCACGCAATACAGCACAAGTCACGGCCGCCGCCGTTTCGTAATGCTCATGTCCGTCAAGCGACACAGCGAGCGCCGGAAATCCCAGATGACGCCCTTCCATTGCCGCCGCGACGGTGCCGGAATAAATCACATCATCGCCAAGATTTGCCCCAGCATTGATGCCAGACACCACCACATCCGGGCGGGGACGCATCAGCGCATTAACACCCAGATACACACAGTCAGTCGGCGTACCCATCTGCACAGCAATATCGCCGTTAGGATAATCAAACGTACGCAGCGATGACTCCAACGTCAGCGAATTTGACGCACCACTGCGGTTACGATCGGGAGCAACTACCTGCACTTCAGCGAATTCACGTAGCGCGTTGGCTAACGTCTGAATCCCCGGCGCATGAACTCCATCGTCGTTACTCAGCAATATTCGCATAGTCACCTGTATTGATTAATTCCCGGACCACGCTGGTAGCGAAGCTGCCTGCCGGCAGCCAGAAGTTGAGTTCCAGCGTGACATCGTCCCACCAGTTCCACGTAAGCGACTGAGGGTAAAGCAGCATGGCGCGCCGTGCTGCCTCTACTCGCTCACGCACCAGCAGCGCCTGTAAATCAGGCTCATCCGCGAGTGTCTGCTGTTCAAACGCCAGCGCCTGACGTTGCGTTCCCCACTCGCCACTGCCTGGCAGCGCTGCGGTAATCATCAGCTCATTGCTGTCCACGCGCTGTTGCAACGTGGGCAGTTCATGGCTGTCAGCCACAAACCAGCTTCCCCGGCCAGCTAATTGTAGCGCATCGCCATCAACAACCTGATTAAATTCCAGTTTTTTAAGACGCTCGCTGACAATCTGATTGAACAAGGCACTGCGTGCGGCAGAGAGCCAGAAGCTACGCTTTGAGCGCTCGCGGACCGGCCTGTCGCTCTGCGCCCAGGCGCGCGCCTGACTCAGGTTGCTGCCACCAATACCAAAGCGCTGAAGACCAAAATAATTTGGCACCCCCTGGCGCAAAATAGTGCCAAGACGCACGTCAGTATCTTCCCGGTTTGTTACCTCACGCAGCACCAGCGTAAAGTGGTTACCACGCAGTGCACCGAGACGCAGTTTGCGGCGATGTCGCGCATATTCAAGTACCTGGCAACCTTCGAGCTCAAAGCGGCTTAAATCCGGCATTTCTTTGCCTGGCAGGCGCACACAAAACCATTGCTCAGCCACAGCGTGCTTATCTTTCTGCCCGGCAAAGCTGACTTCACGGGCGTGCACTTTTAAAAACTTCGCCAGCGCATCCGCTACAAAACGGGTATTGCAGCCTTTTTTCAGGATGCGTACCAGCAGGTGTTCACCGTCGCCATCCGGGCCAAATCCCAAATCTTCGATGACAACAAAATCTTCCGGATTGGCCTTCAGCACGCCAGTTGCCTGAGGCTTACCGTGCAGCCAGGTCAGCGCTTGCCAGTCCATCATGCATCAGCCTTAAACAGAAGTGCCACAGCCTCTGCGGCTATCCCTTCACCACGTCCGGTAAAACCAAGCTTCTCGGTCGTGGTCGCTTTCACGTTCACATCATCCATATGGCAGCCAAGATCTTCGGCAATAAACACACGCATCTGTGGTATATGCGGCGCCATTTTCGGCACCTGAGCGATAATAGTGACGTCTACATTACCCAGTCGATAACCTTTTTCCTGTATACGGCGCCATGCCTCACGTAACAGAGCGCGGCTGTCGGCGCCTTTAAATGCCGGGTCAGTATCCGGGAACAGCTTACCGATGTCACCCAATGCTGCAGCGCCCAGCAGAGCGTCGGTCAAAGCATGCAGTGCAACATCACCGTCAGAATGGGCCAGCAGCCCTTTTTCAAAAGGCACACGTACGCCACCGATAACAATCGGGCCTTCGCCGCCAAAAGCATGAACGTCGAAACCATGTCCGATACGCATCAGTTATTCTCCGTTTGTTGTAACCGGGTGAGGTAAAAGGCCGCCAGCGCAAGGTCTTCCGGACGCGTGACTTTGATGTTGTCCGCACGCCCACTCACAAGCTCGGGGTGAAAACCGCAGTATTCCAGCGCAGAGGCTTCATCGGTAATGGTTGCCCCGTCATCCAGCGCACGAATAAGGCAGTCGCGCAGCAGCTCGAGCGGGAAAAATTGGGGCGTGAGCGCATGCCATAAATCATCGCGCGAGACGGTGTGGGCAATGCGTGAGGCAGCAGGCTCACCGCGCTTCATGGTGTCACGCACCGGGCTTGCCAGGATCCCGCCTACGCGGCTGCGTTCAGACACCGCCAGCAGGCGGGTAAGATCGTCAGGGTGGAGGCAAGGTCTGGCGGCATCGTGCACTAACACCCAGCCGGCATTATCTGCAGCGTTAAGGCCAGCCAGGACCGAATCGGCGCGCTGTACGCCACCCGTGACTTTTTGCACCTGCGGGAGTGCCGCCAGCGCCAGCGTATCAAACCAACAGTCATCGGGGCTTATAGCCACAATCACCTTTTTCACGCGCGGATGACGCAACAGCGCCACGACCGTGTGCTCAAGAATCGTTTTATCACCAATGGTGAGATATTGTTTAGGGCACTGTGCCTGCATGCGGCTGCCAATCCCGGCGGCTGGCACCACAGCGATGACATCCCTGACGGTTTCTGACATCTGTGAGGACCTGAGTCTGGTTATTGGTTATTTTGTCCTGACCGCCAGTTCCGCTTTGAGGAATCCGGCACCAGGCGATAAAACGTTTCCCCGGGTTTGGTCATGCTCAGTTCGTTGCGTGCACGCTCTTCTATCGCCTCAATCCCGCCATTCAGGTCATCGATTTCGGCAAAGAGCTGATCGTTACGCGATTTGAGTTTGGCATTGGTTTCTTGTTGCGCCTGAACATCTTCGCGCACGCGCGTGTAATCATGGACGCCATTTTTACCAAACCACAGTGAATACTGTAGCCAGGCCAATAAAGCCAGTAATAGCAGCGTTAGTTTACCCATTTTGCCCCCGGATTAAACGGCGCCATTATTCCATCACTCATCATCGGACTCTATCAGGCTCTGCGATATTCAAGAAGTGCGGCAGAATTTACCACAGAATCGGCCCGGATGCGCGCTCTGCGCCTGCTGCAACGATTGGGCATAGACTGTTACGCTTTGAAGTATGTCAGCTCATCAGCCACAGAAAAAGTACGCCAAACATCAAGCCAACGCCAAATAACGTGGCAATGCAGCTCAGTAACAGACGGCGCGCCAGCAACGAATGCAGCGCCACACCAACTACCACAGCCACCGGCATCAGCGCCAGAAAAAAAGGCCAGGTATAGAGAAAGAAAAACAGGGTATTAGAACCATACATCAGAAAGGGGAAACCCAGCGCCAGCAGCCATGAGACAAAACCAATAATGCCGCCGGGTAATGACCAGGCGGTATATTCTGTGTCTGATAATGTGTCAGCCTGGGTGAGCAGAGGCTGAGAGCTGTTGCGCATAACGAGTCCTGTAAACTGATCGGTCGGGCCAGCGGGTAGCCCGGCCCGGCTCTCAGGATTTGATGATATCGTCCTGACGCAACAGATCTAACAATTGGCGGGTTAAATTTGTTACTAATTGTTCGCCATCGAGATGAATTTCAGCCTTTTCTGGTTTTTCATAAGCAGCATCAATACCGGTGAAATTGCGCAACTCACCGGCGCGAGCTTTTTTGTACAGCCCTTTCGGGTCGCGTGCTTCGCACACCTCAAGCGGCGTATCGACAAATACTTCAATGAAGCGCCTCCCGCCCACCAGTTCGCGCACCATCTGGCGCTCGGCACGATGCGGCGAAATAAACGCGGTCAGCACCACAAGCCCGGCATCAACCATCAGCTTTGCCACTTCGCCCACGCGGCGGATATTCTCGCGCCGGTCGTCATCGCTAAAGCCCAGATCCCGGCACAGGCCATGGCGCACGTTATCACCATCAAGCAAATAGGTACTCACACCCACCTCGTGCAGCGCCTCTTCCAGCGCCCCGGCAACGGTGGATTTACCCGAGCCAGACAGCCCGGTAAACCACAACACAACACCGCGATGGCCGTGCAGCTGCTCACGGCCTTCGCGTGTGACCGGGTGCGGATGCCAGACGACGTTTTCGTCGTGCTCTGCCATCAGCTTTTCTCCAGCAGGTCACGTGCATTCCAGTGCGGGAAATGACGGCGCACTAACGCATTCAGTTCCAGCTCAAAAGCACTGTACTCAGAAGGCACATTCAGACTCTGAGCCTTCGCCACCTCGACCAGCCCCGCGCCAACGGTCACATTGCTGAGTCGGTCAATGAAGATAAGCCCACCGGTGACCGGGTTATCCTGGTAGCGGTCGAGCACCAGTGGCTCATCAAACGTCAGCGTCACAAGGCCAATGCCGTTTAGCGGCAGGCTATTGGCGCTACGCTTTTCAAGCGTGTTGATATCAACCTGATGCACGACGGTATCGACGCGCGCACGGGTTTTCTTGCCCGCTATTTTGATGTCATAACTCTGACCCGGTTGTAGTGCCTGCTCGGTCATCCATACCACGTTCACATCGGCGCTCTGTACCGCCGGTACGTCGGCATCAGCGCTAACCAGCAGGTCGCCGCGGCTGATATCGATTTCATCTTTGAGCACCAATGTTACGGCCTCACCGGCGCCGGCCTCGGGTAAATCACCATCAAAGGTCACAATTCGGGCTACTGTGGATTCCACGCCTGAGGGCAGCACTTTTACCCGCTCGCCCACGCTCACCAGGCCAGAAGCCACTGTGCCCGCATAGCCGCGAAAATCCAGGTTCGGGCGGTTCACGTACTGCACCGGGAAGCGCAGCGGCTGGTTTTCCACGTCACTCACAATATCAACGGTTTCCAGCATTTCCAGCAGTGTCGGACCACTGTACCACGGCATACT
>JALAGK010000493.1 GCA_022712475.1 Enterobacteriaceae bacterium | reverse complement strand
GTGGCAATCAAACGCTCCACTTCACGAAAGCGACGCTCGAATTTGATATTTGCCCTGGCCAGCGCCATTTCTGCTTTCATTCCCAGGTGGCGTGACAGATTGACTGTCGCAAACAGCAAATCTCCAATCTCTTCTTCAAGCTTTGCGTCATCCACCGTGTCCTGCTGCGCTTCGTGCATCACTTCATCAAGTTCTTCATGGACTTTATCCACAACCGGCCCGAGCGTCTCCCAGTCGAAACCCACCGCCGCCACGCGCTTCTGGATTTTATGGGCGCGCATCAACGCAGGCATTGCTTGTGGAATATCGTCAAGTGCAGAGAACTGCGCCTTTTGCGCACGCTCCTGGCTTTTGGTGTGCTCCCAGCGCGCCAGTGCCGCCCCACTGTCAGTCAGCGTAGCTTCATCGCCAAAGATATGCGGATGACGGCGCTCCAGCTTGTCGCTGATAGCCTGGCAAACATCGTTAAAATCAAAACGCCCTTGCTCCTGCGCCATTTGTGCGTAAAACACCACCTGGAACAGCAGATCACCCAATTCACCACGCAGATCGTCAAGGTCATCGCGGGCAATGGCATCCAGTACTTCGTAGGTTTCTTCAAGCGTATAGGGGGCGATGGTACTGAAAGTTTGTGCTTTATCCCATGGGCAACCCGTTTGTGGGTCGCGCAGGCGCTGCATAATGCCCAGCAGGCGTTCAATGTGCTTCATATTACTCCCTGAAAAGCGCGCTCCCCGCAATCGGGGAGCGCAGGCTTCAACCGTGCAGGCGCCGTGCGTCAATAATATCGGGTACCTGGTTGAGTTTGCCCAGTACACGTCCAAGCACCTGAAGGTTGTAGATTTCAATATTCATATCGATAGTTGCCATCTGCTGTTTGGTATCACTACGGCTGGTCACTCCCAACACATTCACCTTCTCGTTAGCAAGAATCGTGGTGATATCGCGCAGCAGACCACTGCGATCGTTAGCCATGACGCGCACCACCAGCGAGTAGCCTGCCGAATAGGTTTCCCCCCATACGGCATCCACAATGCGTTCCGGTGCGTGCGAACGCAGTTCTGTGAGTTGATCGCAGTCAGCGCGGTGAATTGAGATCCCACGTCCCTGGGTGATAAACCCAACAATCTCATCACCCGGAATCGGCTGACAGCAACGGGCAATGTGATGCATCAGGTTGCCGACGCCTTCAACCACCACACGGCCATTGTCTTTAGCGCGCCCCTGCGGCGTATAGCTCTTCTGCTTAAGCTGGCGTAGCGCCTCGGCATCCTGCTCAGCAGCGCTTGGCTTGTTGAACTGTGCCTGCAGGAAGTTCACCATCTGGTTGAGACGAATATCGCCGCCGCCGATCGCCGCCAGTAGCTCTTCTATTTCATTGAAGTTGTAGCGCGGCAGCAGGTGTTTTTCCGCTTCTTTCAGGCTGATGCCCAGGTGTTCCAGCTCGTTATCAAGAATTTGCCGCCCGGCGAGAATGTTTTTATCACGGTCCTGCTTGCGAAACCAGGCGTGAATTTTTGAACGTCCGCGGCTGGTGGTGACATAGCCAAGGTTCGGGTTGAGCCAGTCACGGCTTGGGTTGGGCTGCTTCTGAGTGATTATCTCAACCTGGTCGCCCATCTGTAACTGATAGGTAAAAGGCACAATACGCCCGCCAATTTTTGCGCCAATGCAACGATGGCCGACATCGCTGTGAATATGGTAGGCAAAATCAAGCGGCGTAGAGCCTGCGGGCAGGTCCACCACATCACCCTTGGGCGTAAACACGTAAACCCGGTCATCAAAAACCTGGCTTCGCACTTCATCGAGCATTTCACCAGAATCTGACATCTCTTCCTGCCACGCAATGAGCTTACGCAGCCAGGCAATGCGGTCTTCGTGGCCCGAGCGCCCCTGTGCGGCCGCCCCTTCTTTGTATTTCCAGTGCGCGGCAACGCCCAGTTCAGACTCTTCATGCATTTGTTTGGTGCGAATCTGGATTTCAACCGTTTTCCCCCCCGGCCCCAGCACCACCGTGTGGATAGACTGATAGCCATTGGGTTTCGGGTTTGCCACGTAATCATCGAACTCATCGGGCAGATGGCGATAGAGCGTATGCACAGTACCGAGTGCCGCATAGCAGTCCTGCAATCGCTCCGCCACAATGCGCACGGCGCGCACGTCAAACAGCTCATCAAATGCCAGATGCTTTTTCTGCATTTTACGCCAGATGCTGTAGATATGCTTCGGACGACCATAGACTTCGGCCTTCACGCCTTCAGTTTTCATTGCCTGTCGCAGGTTGGAGACAAACTCATCAATGTAGCGTTCACGGTCGATGCGCCGTTCATGCAACAGCTTCGCAATGCGTTTGTATTCGGCAGGATGCAGATAACGGAAACAGTAATCTTCCAGTTCCCATTTGAGCTGGCCAATCCCCAGTCGATTGGCAAGCGGTGCATAGATATTGGTGCATTCTTTGGCCGCCAGCACGCGCTCGTCTTCTGGCGCGTCTTTCACTTCGCGCAAATGCGCGATGCGTTCGGCAAGTTTAATCACCACACAGCGAAAATCATCCACAATGGCCAGCAGCATGCGCCGCACATTATCCACCTGCTCAGACGATACGGCATCATCAGTGTGAGTTGCTTTAAGCTGGCGAATGGCATCCATATCGCGCACGCCATGGATCAACTGCACAACCGACTTACCGACGGTTTCGAGTAGTACTTCCTCCGTCACGACCCCACCGTCTGCAAGCGGGAACAACAGTGCCGCACGCAGCGTGTCAATATCCATACTCAGCATGGAAAGGATTTCGACCATCTCCACGCCACGCCACAGCAGCAGATCCGCCTGCGGATGCCCTTTTATCTGTTGTTCGCAATACTGCCAGGTTTCGGCTAAGCGCTCGCAAGACTGCGGGTTAATTCCCAGACTCGCCACCCACTTATCGATGGCGAACTCACCAGCTCTATTGAGATGTGCACTTCTTACCGCAACCATATCCTCTCCTCTCGGCCCTGCCTGGCCGCGGCATCGCGCGACCACTTTTATCCGTTAACGTCGTTCAAATAACGCCATTGACTCCAGATGCCCGGTATGGGGAAACATATCCAGCATTGTGAGGCGCGTGAGCACATAGCCCGCCGCACATAGCTCAGCGCTGTCGCGCGCGAGCGTACTCGGGTTACAGGAAACATAGACCACGCGGGACGGGGCCAGCTTGCCGATGTGCCGCATTACTCCTGCGGCACCGGCACGTGCCGGGTCCAGCAATACCTTATCCACTCCCTGAGCCGCCCACGGTTGGCGAGTGACATCCTGCTCGAGATCCTCATGCCAGAATGTTACGTTTTTCAACCCATTATATTCAGCATTATATTTGGCTTTTGCCACCAGCGCAGCCACACCTTCCACACCAATCGTGCTGATAGCCCGTTTTGCCAGCGGCAGCGTAAAATTACCCATACCGCAGAACAGGTCGAGGACCCGGTCGCCAGGCACAATCTCCAGCCACTCCAGCGCCCGAGCAACCATTTGCTGGTTCACGGCGTCGTTAACCTGAATAAAATCGCGCGGGCTGAATGTTAAGCGTAGACCGTCCGACTGATACCAGGGCATCTCACCACTGACCTGCTCCAGCTTATCGCTGTCGGCAGCAAGGTACAGCGCTACACCTTCAGAATGCGAAAAGCGTTCCAGCTTTTCTTTATCGCTGGCACTCAGTGGTGCAAGATGGCGCAACACCATCAACGGACCGTTATCTGCCAACACCAGTTCAACGTGCCCGAGTTTGCGCACACTTTGTAGTAATGACAGATACTGGTGCAACGGTGTCAGTAGCGCCTCAAGTTGGGGCGCCATAATGGGGCACTGGCGAATATCCACTAAATCGCTGGAGCTGGCCTTGCGAAAGCCCATCTGTAATGTTTGGGTTTTTGGTTGAAAAGAAAGGCTAAGGCGCACACGACGGCGATAACCCCACGCCTCACCCGCAATGACTTCATCAACCGGGTGCTTCATCATGTGCGAGAGCGCCTGCGCTTTGCTTGCGCGCTGGAGTTCAACGCTTGCATGCTGCTGCTGGCAACCGCCACAGGTGCCAAAATAAGGACAGCGCGGCACAACGCGCTGCGGGCTGTCGTTAAGACGCCGCTTAACCCGCGCCGTAGCGTGGCTGCGTTTTTCGCTCTCAAGGACGGCTTCTACCTGCTCGCCGGGCAATGCGCCCGTAACAAACAATGTCTTACCGTCATGGTGAGCAACACCCTGACCGAATGGATCCAGGTCACGAATGTCGAGTGTTATGATCTTACGCGTCGTCACGCGCCGCTTTGCAGAGTAGAATTGCGCCATTATGGAGTTATGTATTACCCGTTTACTGTTTGTCTCATTGTCCCATATCGGAACCCCATGACCAACTACAGCCTGCGGGCACGCATGATGATACTGATTCTCGCCCCAACAGTGCTTATCGGCCTGTTGCTCAGTATCTTTTTCGTTGTGCACCGTTATCACGACCTGCAACGCCAGCTTGAAGACGCCGGCGCCAGTATTATTGAACCACTGGCGGTCTCAAGCGAATACGGAATGAGCTTTCATAACCGTGAGTCCATCCGCCAGCTGGTGAGTGTACTGCACCGCCGCCATTCAGAAATCGTGCGCGGTATTTCCGTGTATGATGAGAACAACCGACTGTTTGTCACGTCAAACTATCAGCTCGACCATTCGCTGCTCCGTCTGCCTGACGGTGCGCCCATGCCGCTGGCGCTAACGGTTTCCCATCGCGGGGACTACCTGGTGTTGCGCACGCCGATTATTTCCGAGCGCTATTCGCCAGACGAATCCGAAGTCACCGAAGCCAAACCCACTAACAACACCATGGGCTATGTCGCACTTGAGTTGGATCTGCGCTCGGTACGGCTACAGCAATATAAAGAGATTTTCACCTCCACGCTGCTGGTGCTGTTCTGCGTGGGCGTTGCGTTAGTGTTCGCCTGGCGACTGATGCGTGATGTGACAAGTCCAATTCGCAACATGGTAAATACCGTTGACCGTATTCGACGCGGCCAGCTCGACAGCCGCGTCGAGGGCTTTATGCTCGGCGAGCTGGATATGCTCAAAAATGGCATCAACTCAATGGCGATGTCGCTCACGGCATACCATGAAGAGATGCAACACAACGTCGACCAGGCCACATCGGATCTGCGCGAAACGCTTGAGCAAATGGAAATCCAGAACGTCGAGCTGGATCTGGCAAAAAAACGCGCGCAGGAAGCGGCCCGCATCAAGTCAGAATTCCTCGCCAACATGTCGCACGAGTTGCGTACACCGCTTAATGGCGTGATTGGCTTTACGCGCCTGACGTTGAAAAGCGACCTCACCAACACGCAGCGCGATCACCTCAATACCATTGAACGCTCGGCGAACAACCTGCTGACTATCATTAACGACGTGCTCGACTTCTCCAAGCTGGAAGCGGGCAAGCTGATTCTCGAAAGCATTCCGTTCCTGCTACGTACAACGCTTGATGAAACCATCACGCTGCTGGCCCATTCGGCGCACGATAAAGGTCTTGAGCTGACGCTTAATATTAAAAACGATGTGCCAGATAACGTGATTGGCGACCCGCTGCGTTTGCAGCAAATTCTGACCAACCTTATTGGTAACGCCATCAAGTTTACCGAACAGGGCAGCATCGATGTCATTATCGACAAACGAGCTGTAAGCAATAACAAGCTGCAAATTGAAGTACAGATCCGCGACACCGGCATTGGTATTCCGGAAAAAGATCAGTCACGTCTGTTCCAGGCCTTCCGCCAGGCAGACGCCAGCATTTCGCGGCGCCACGGCGGCACTGGGCTGGGACTGGTCATCACGCAGAAGCTGGTCAATGAAATGGGCGGGGATATCTCATTCCACAGTCAACCGGGCAATGGCTCTACCTTCTGGTTCCACATTAATCTCGATCTAAACCCTAACGCGGCGCTGGATATTCACGCGCTGGATGCGCTCACCGGTAAGCATATCGGCTACATTGAGCCAAACGCCGCTGCCGCACAGGGCACACTGGATATGCTGGCGGGAATGCCGATGCGCGTCACCTACAGCGGTTCGCTCAATGCCCTGCCGGATGACCGCTACGACTACATTCTGCTCGGCGTACCGGTTGTCTTCCAGGAGTCCTTCTCTATTGAGGAGGAAACGCTCCACCAGGCTGCGGCCATGACCGAATGCTTGCTGCTGGCACTACCGTGTCACGCCCAGGTGAATGCTGAGCACTTTATTCGTAATGGGGCTAAAGCCTGCCTGCTCAAGCCAGTAACACAAACACGTCTCACGCCGCTGCTGCTCGAGCACGGTGGCGAGCGCTGTGTCCTGCCCGGCGAGGAAGAAGCCAACGACAGGCTGCCAATGACCGTGATGGCAGTGGATGACAATCCGGCGAACCTGAAGTTGATTGGCGCTCTGCTTGATGACCAGGTACAGCATGTCGTGCTGTGCGAAAGCGGCACCCAGGCGATTGAGAATGCACGCCAGATGGCTTTCGATCTGGTGCTAATGGATATCCAGATGCCGGATATGGACGGTATTCGCGCCTGCGAACTTATTCGCCAGTTGCCGCAACACCATTATACGCCCGTCGTTGCTGTCACGGCGCATGCGATGGCCGGTCAAAAAGAGAAGCTCCTCAGTGCGGGCATGAATGACTATCTGGCAAAACCCATTGCCGAAGAGAAACTGCATGCACTGCTGTTGCGCTACGGCCCCGGCAATGGCATGGCCATTCCCGGGGCCTTGCCAGAGCCCACCACACCAAAGGTAAACCCTAACGCTACCTTTGACTGGCAACTTGCCTTACACCAGGCGGCAAATAAGCCCGATCTGGCGCGCGATATGTTACTGATGCTGGTGGATTTCCTGCCGCAGGTGCGCAATATCGTTGAAGAGCAACTGTCTGGCGAAGCCCCTGAAGAGCTGCTGGCCGTTATCCATAAACTACACGGTAGCTGTGGCTACAGCGGCGTACCGCGCCTGAAAAACCTCTGTTATTTGCTTGAGCAGCAGATGCGCAGTGATATCCCGCCAGAACAGCTGGAGCCAGAGTTGCTGGAACTGCTGGATGAAATGGATAACGTGACGCGCGAGGCCTGCCAGTTTCTTAAATAGTGCAAAGTCATCGGGGCCAGACAGGCCCCGATGGTTCGTTTTGCCCTCTGTCTGCACAAAGGCAGCGTCAACAGAAAAGCCCGCAATACGACGTCCGGCAACGCAACCGCCTTTCACCCTCGGTACCCGATCTTCAACACCGAAGCCACATTACGCGCCGCACGGCGCACATTCTGAGCTGCGTTTTCCAGCGCTTGCTCCAGCGTACACACGCTGTCTATCACGCTGAAAACCGCATCAATACCATGCTCATGTACCACACCTACATCAGGCGTCAGACTTCCGGCAATACCAATAACGGGCTTATTGTGCCGTTTGGCAATGCGCGCCACGCCGACTGGCACCTTGCCGTGAATCGACTGGCTGTCGATGCGCCCTTCGCCAGTAATCACCAAATCAGCATCATGCAGCTGTGCTTCAAGGTTCAACGCACCGGTCACAATATCAATACCCGGGCGCAGCTCAGCGCCGCAGAAGGCATATAACGCGGCCCCCATTCCGCCTGCCGCCCCTCCTCCTTCAAGGGCCAGCACCTCTTTACCCACGTCGCGGGCAATGACCTGGGCAAAGTGCGCCAACGCCTGGTCCAGTTGCGTAACCATCTGTGGCGTCGCCCCCTTTTGTGGACCGAAAATCGCCGATGCCCCCTGCTCGCCGGTGAGTGGATTAGTCACATCACAGGCAACATCAATACGACAGCGCGCAATACGTGCATCAAGCTCCGTCACATCAATTTTCGCCAGCTGCCCTAACGCCGCGCCGCCGGGTACTAAGTCGTTACCGTTATTGTCGATAAGACGCACGCCCAATGCCTGAAGCATACCCGCACCACCATCATTGGTCGCACTGCCGCCAATGCCGATAATGATGTGCTCCACTCCGGCGTCCAGCGCATGACGAATCAGCTCGCCAGTACCATAGGAGGTGGTAATGCGCGGATCGCGCTGTGCAGAGT